>JBLHQQ010000092.1:0-9212 GCA_047625245.1 Candidatus Azotimanducaceae bacterium | reverse complement strand
CCGGGATCAAGCGGCGGCGGCTGGAATGCAGATCCTTTACGGAGGAAGTGTTAACGCCGAGAATGCGGCAGGGTTGTTCGGTATGCTCGACATTGATGGCGCGCTGGTGGGTGGTGCCTCTTTGAAGGCTAAGGATTTTAGTGCGATCTGCTGCACTGCAGCAGAATAGCGACTTGCTGGCGAATTATCGCTCGGAAGGATTGAAAAGAGAGAATTATGCAACCTGAAATAGTCGAAACATTGGTATTGATCCTACATGTGCTAGCAAGCCTTGCGATCATTGGACTGATCCTGATCCAGCAGGGCAAGGGAGCGGAAATGGGTTCCGGTTTTGGCTCCGGCTCATCAGGCACCGTATTTGGGGCCGGTGGTGCAGGAAACTTTTTGACAAAAACCACAACCATGATCGCCATAGCATTCTTTTTGACGAGTTTTGGTTTAGCGTACTTTGCGCAGCAAAGATCAGAGTCAGTGCGTACCCTTGGTATTCCAGAAGCGGTCCAGCAAACTGATGCCGCGGAGCTGCCAGAGTTCGATGCGGGCGCAGCAGCGGTTGATTCAGAGCTTCCGGTTGTGGAAGAATCATCTGCAGACAACGCAGTCTCATCAGAAATCCCTCAGGGATAACTGAAACAAGTTTAGCCGAAGTGGTGAAATTGGTAGACACGCCACCTTGAGGGGGTGGTGAGCTTACGCTCGTGGAGGTTCAAGTCCTCTCTTCGGCACCAAATATTAGAGAAAACCAAGTAAGCTTGTGAATACCGGTGCGCTGGATGGCCAGCCCGTCGAGTCCTCGCTACAGCACCAAATTCGTGTCTTATGTTCGCGGACGTCGCCAGAACGCAACAGCACAGAACGAGACGCTCAAACTCTCCAATTTGCAAAAAGAATCCAACTATCTGCACTGTGTTCGTAGCAGGTCTTGACCCGGCGACCACACATCCCTATAATTCGCCCCCTTGTTGATGCGGGGTGGAGCAGTCTGGTAGCTCGACGGGCTCATAACCCGTAGGTCGTAGGTTCAAATCCTGCCCCCGCTACCACAGTTTGATATGAAGCCCCTTTTTAGGGGCTTTTTATTAGCTCGAGACAGGTCGCCTCACTCTTACGAGGGAAAGGACTGGCTTGGCCCGAGCACTAAATATGGTTTGGCGAACTGTGAATTCAGGGCGTCAAGCGCACTGAGGAATGGGCCATGCGCCCATTTTTTATTGGTCGAATGTTAATGTTCAACGAGTTGGCGTGCCGTGAGCGAGCAGTTAAGAGAATTGATAGAACCCGTCGTCGTGGGTTTGGGTTTTGAGCTCTGGGGGCTCGAATACCTGAGTCAGGGCAGGAACTCCGTGCTGAAGATTTTTATCGATGCGGAGGCGGGGATTGACGTTGATGATTGTGCCAAAGTGAGTCGGCAGGTTGGCAGTTTGCTAGATGTTGAAGAACCTTTGAAGGGTATTTATACCCTCGAGGTGTCATCCCCAGGGATGGACCGGAGACTGTTTCTGCTTTCACAGTATGAAATGTTCAAAGGAGCCAAGATTAAAGTGAATCTGCGCACGCCCTATGAGGGTAAGCGTAAATATACAGGCTTGTTGTGTGGGGTCGAGGACGGAGATGTTGTCCTTAGACTCGGAGAAGAAGAAATTCTTTTTCCTTTTGCAGACATAGACAAAGCGCAGGTGGTGCCAGTATTCGATTAGGAAATTCTATCGACTGGTGTGAATGGGACTTGGGGGCAATTGCTTCTAAAGTATATTGTCAGAATTGAGGCAATGTAATGAGTAAAGAAATCTTACTGGTCGTGGAAGCGGTTTCCAATGAGAAGGGTGTCCCAAATGACATCATCTTCGAGGCACTAGAGCTAGCGCTCGCCACGGCAACTAAAAAGCGGTACGAAGAAGGCGTAGAGCTTCGTGTTTCGATTGATCAGGAGACTGGTGATTACGAAACCTTTAGACGTTGGATTATCATCGAAGATGATGAACCGATGGAGTTCCCTGCATCTCAAACCACTGTTTCAGCGGCGCGATTGGATGAACCTGAAATTCAGGTTGGTGATTGGGTAGAAGAGCCTGTGGATTCAGTTGGATTCGGCCGAATCGCGGCCCAGACGGCCAAACAGGTCATCGTCCAAAAGGTTCGCGAAGCGGAACGAGCGCAAGTTGTAGAGGCCTATCGTTCTAAAGTTGGTGAACTGGTTAATGGTCAGGTCAAAAAAGTAAATCGCGAAGCAGTGATTGTCGATCTTGGTAACAATGCCGAGGCAATCCTTCCGCGGGAAGAGTGGATACCTCGGGAAACATTTCGAATTGGTGATCGGCTTAGAGCTCTTTTAAAAGAAGTACGTCCAGAAGCCCGCGGTCCTCAATTAGCATTGACCCGCACCAGCTCAGAAATGTTGATCGAGCTGTTCAAGATCGAAGTGCCAGAAATTGCGGATGGCATTATTGAAATTCTAGGTGCCGCTCGCGACCCTGGCTCAAGAGCGAAGATCGCAGTGAAAACCAATGACGGGCGTATAGATCCCGTCGGTGCCTGTGTCGGTATGCGCGGATCGCGGGTACAAGCAGTATCCGGTGAGCTTTCGAATGAGCGTATCGATATTGTGTTGTGGGATGACAATGTTGCGCAGTTGGCAATTAACGCAATGTCGCCTGCAGAGGTTGTCTCTATTGTTGTTGATGAAGAAACCAACAGCATGGATATTGCCGTCGGTGAAGACAATTTGGCCCAGGCCATCGGTCGTGGCGGCCAGAACGTTAAGCTTGCTAGCGAGTTGACCGGTTGGACATTGAATATTATGACCGAGGCAGATGCTGCTGAAAAGCAGAACGAAGAGGCAGGCTCCATTATCGAGAAATTTATGGAGAAGCTCGATGTGGAAGAAGATGTTGCCATCGTGCTGGTTGAAGAAGGATTCACAACCCTAGAAGAAGTGGCCTACGTACCTCAAGAAGAGATGGTCGCAATTGAAGGGTTTGATGAAGAAATTGTAGAAGAACTTCGTAGTAGAGCAAAAAGTGCGTTGACCACCATGGAACTGGCCAACGAAGAAGAATTGGAAAATGGAGCGCCCGCCGATGATCTGTTAGAGATGGAAGGCATGGATCGGCGACTGGCATTTCAATTGGCAAAAATCGGCATTATCACCATGGAAGATCTTGCTGAACAGGCAGTCGATGACCTTTTAGAGGTCGAAGGTTTGGAACAAGAACGTGCCGGTAGTCTTATCATGACAGCACGTGCTCCCTGGTTCGAAGAAGATTCAGCCGAGGAAGCCTAATCATAGTTAGGGTGGAATGAATGGCAGAAATTACTGTAACTCAACTAGCGGAAACCACAGGTACGCCGGTTGACCGATTGTTGCAGCAATTGCAAGAAGCAGGCTTGTCGCAAACGGCGGCTGCGGATCTGGTTTCCGAAGAGGAAAAGCAGGCTCTGCTTGCGCACATGAAGGTAAGCCACGGCGACACTGAAACCGAGTCTGCACCAAAGAAAATTACGCTAAAGCGTAGGACTTTGAGTACGCTCAAGACTGGTGGTAGCTCAGGTCGAGGCAGAACAGTGAATGTGGAGGTGCGCAAGAAGCGTACCTATGTCCGCAAAGCTGAATCCGCCGACTCATCCGATGCAGTAGCGGAAGAGTCTGAGTCTGAGGCTGAAGTTGAAGCTTTCGTTGAGGTGCCGGTCGAGATCTCTCCCGAAGCGGCAGCGAAACTCAAAGCAGATGCGCTGCGTCGAGCAGCCCATGACGAATTGTCAGCCGAAGCCAATCGTCGACGAGATGAAGCGACCAAGGTTGCGCTCGAAGCAGAAATAAAAGCCCAGGAAGAAGCCGACAAAAAGGCAAAAGAAGTCGCCGCAGAAGAAGCTCGCAAAGCTGAAGAAGCGAAGAAGAAAGAAACTGAAGAAGCCAAGGTCAGCAGTCGCAAAGATAAGCGAGACCGACATGATCTTGATGACAAAGATACGAAAGAAAAACGATCCAAGCATGGTAATCGTAAAAACCGAATCGTTGAAATAATTGACGAAGAAGTCGAGAGCATCATCGATGGTGAAACAGGTGTTGCGGTTAAGGCAGCGCCACTTGGATTGTCTCAAAGCAGGCCTAAGCGTGTTGCTAAACCTGTACGACAAAAGTTTCGTGCCCCAACCGAGGAGCAAACCCGCGAAGTGGAAATTGGTGAATCAATCACGGTTGCACAGCTTTCTCAGCGAATGTCAGTCAAAGCGACAGATGTAATCAAGGCCCTCATGAGCCTTGGCATCATGGCGAATATCAATCAGACAGTGGATCAAGAGACGGCAACGCTGGTTGTTGAAGAATTTGGTCATTCGGTTAAGCACATTGATGCCGCAGCCGTCGAGACCTCTCTTGAAGAAGAAATGGACCTTGAAGGTGAATTATTGCCTCGCGCGCCAGTCGTCACAGTCATGGGCCACGTTGACCACGGCAAAACTTCATTACTCGACTACATTCGTAACAGTCGCGTTGCAACCGGTGAAGCTGGCGGAATTACCCAGCATATTGGCGCCTACCGCGTTAAAACCAAGCAAGGCGAAATTTGTTTTATTGACACGCCAGGCCACGCTGCGTTTTCTGCTATGCGGGCTCGGGGCGCAAACAGCACCGACATTGTGATTCTGGTTGTGGCCGCCGACGATGGCGTGATGCCGCAAACAGAAGAAGCGATTAAGCACTCCAAGGCTGCAGGAGCGGCAATGGTTGTTGCGATTAATAAAATCGATAAAGAAGGTGCAGACCCAGACCGAGCCAAGAATGGTTTGGCAGCCAAGGATGTAATTCCTGATGACTGGGGTGGTGACACTCAATTTGTTCCAGTATCTGCACTCACGGGTGAGGGTATTGATTCCTTACTTGAAGCGGTACTTCTGCAAGCTGAACTCATGGAGTTGAAAGCTGTTCACGAAGGTCCTGCTAATGGTGTCGTGATTGAATCCGAGCTGGATAAAGGCATGGGCCCCGTTGCAACTTTGTTGATTCAGAATGGTACTTTAAAACAAGGTGACATTATTGTCGCAGGGCAGCACTTTGGGCGTGCCCGCGCAATTAGAGGTGATGATGGCAAGCCGGTTAAATCGGCTGGGCCAGCCACGCCAATTTCGATGTTGGGTCTTGATGGTGCGCCTGCTGCCGGTGATACTTTCACTGTCGTTAAAGATGAAAAACGCGCTCGAGAAGTGGCAATGTTCAGAAAAGAGAAGGCTGATAATGAACGACTCGCTACACCGGCCGCTAGCCTGGATAACTTACTTGCCAGTTTCGGTGATACCAAAGTTAACTACCTTAATATCGTAGTGAAAGCTGATGTCCGAGGCTCCCTTGAGGCAATTGTCAATGCTCTTAAAGAAGCAGGTAACGATGAGGTTAAGGTGAACGTTGTTTACTCTGGCGTCGGTGCTATCGCCGAATACGATGTAAACTTTGCCATCACGTCAGGTGCCGTGCTATTTGGTTTTAATGTTCGCGCTGACAATGCAGCGAGAAAGTTGGTGGAGCGCGATGGTATTGATCTGCGCTACTACAAGGTTATATATGACCTAGTTGATGATGTTAAAGCGGCTCTAAGTGGCATGTTGTCTCCAGAAGTTCGCGAAGAGATTGTCGGTATTGCCCAGGTACGGGATGTGTTCCAGTCGAAGAAGTTTGGCAACATTGCAGGTTGTATGGTTATCGAAGGCACAGTTCACCGAGACAAGAAGATTCGTGTCTTGCGTGACAATATCGTGATCTACGAGGGCGAACTAGAATCACTGCGTCACTTCAAAGAAGAGGTGAAAAGTGCTCGAAACGGCACCGAATGTGGTATCGGCGTGAAGAACTATAACGATGTGAACGTTGGCGATCAGATCGAGGTATTTGATACTCGTGAAGTTTCCAGGGAACTATAGGACTTAGATGCCAAAAGAATTCAGTCGCGGTCAACGTATTGGCGATTTGATCCAGCGTGAGCTTGCCGTTTTGCTGCAGGTGGAGATCAAAGATCCCCGGGTTGGCATGGTGACTCTGAATGAAGTAAAGGTCAGTCGAGATCTCGCTTTTGCTGATGTCTATTTCACGATGCTACCAGAAGAGCTCTCAAAGGAAGGGACTGAAGTCCTCAACAGTGCAGCAGGTTTTCTGCGTTCTCAACTGGCGAGGTTGCTTTCGACTCGAACCACCCCTCGGCTAAGATTCCATTACGATCACAGCATCGAAAATGGCGCTCGCATGTCCAAGATGATTAACGACGCGGTCAAACGTGACGTGCAGTTACATCATGATGATGACAAGCCGAAGGAAGGCCCAGACGCGGACAGACAAAATGAATAGGCCTGGCATTAAGCGTCGGCCGGTGCACGGCATTTTGGTATTGGATAAGCCGCTCGGCGTCAGCTCAAACGGTGCTTTGCAGCGAGTTAAAAATCTGTTTTGTGCTAAAAAAGCTGGTCACACAGGCAGTCTTGATCCTCTCGCATCAGGTGTACTCCCTCTTTGTTTTGGTGAGGCAACCAAATTTTCACAATATTTGTTGGATGCCGATAAGCGCTATTCCACTGTGATTCGACTCGGGCAGACTACTGCGACCGGGGATGCTGAGGGAGAAGTGCTTGAGCATCGTCCAGTACCGGAGCTGACTGAAACCAAACTCGAAGGTGTGCTCTCGCAGTTCCGAGGTAAGATTGAGCAGATCCCATCCATGTACTCAGCGATCAAGGTAAACGGCCAGCCTCTCTACAAACTTGCGAGGCAAGGTATTGAGATTGAGAGAAAATCACGGACTGTTGAGATCCTTGAGCTAACCTTGAGAGAATTCACGGCGGAAAGTCTAACTCTTGATATTCACTGCACCAAAGGCACTTATGTGCGCACACTGGCAGAGGATATCGGGAAAGTGTTAGGCTGCGGCGCCCATGTCACTGAACTCCGTCGAACTGCCTCTGGGCCCTTTGAATTAGCGGAGTCGGTGACTATTGAAAGGTTAGAAGAAATGCTCGAGGCCGATGGCCAATCGAGATTGGACGATTGTTTACTGTCTCCAGCCGCGGCAGTGCCAGACTGGCCCAGTGTCGAGCTAACAGAAATCAGTGCTTCTTATTTGAAGCAGGGACAACCGGTTCAGATTGCGAAAGCACCAACAACCGGTTGGGTAAGAATTTTTTCAGAATCTCCTTCGTCCGATGCAGAAGCATTCATTGGTGTTGGGGAGATTATGGAAGATGGTCGGATTGCCCCAAGAAGACTTGTGGCAACATGAAGTAGTTAAAAGGGAGAAGAGCGTATTCGCCCTTTTTCATTTTTTGAAAATGACGGTGACTATAAATATGCGTGGTCATTCGTCTCTTTAAAACTGCATATTGGAGAAAGAAACATGGCATTAACCGCACAAGATAAAGCTGAAATTGTTAAAGAGTTTGGAGATTCAGAAACCGATACAGGTTCACCGGAAGTTCAAGTGGCATTGTTAACCGCAAATATTGAAAAGCTTCAGTCTCACTTTAAAGATCACAAGGCGGATCACCACTCACGAACCGGTTTGCTCCGAATGGTAAGTCAGCGTCGAAAGCTGTTGAACTACCTGAAGAACAAAAGCACAGACCGATATGCTCAGCTGATTAAACGATTAGGGATACGAAGATAAGACGCCCTGCAGCCCCGAGAATCTTGTGCTGATTGCCGGGGCTCAAAAACAGATATGAATTGGAGAAAAAATTGAATCCTGTTAAGAAAAAATTTACTTTTGGCGGCCAAGAGGTCGTAATTGAAACTGGCAAGATTGCCAGACAAACATCTGCCGCTGTTGTCGTCACAATGGCTGAAACTACTGTACTTGTTGCAGTTGTTGGACGAAAAGAAGCAAAACCTGGTCAGGGCTTTTTCCCACTGACCGTGAACTACGAAGAGAAAACCTATGCTGCTGGTAAGATCCCAGGTGGTTTCTTCAAGCGTGAAGGTCGTCCTTCAGAGAAAGAAACATTAACGTGTCGTCTCATCGACCGGCCCATTCGCCCATTATTTCCTAAAGGGTTTATGAACGAAGTCCAGGTGACCTGCCAGGTGATCTCGGCTCATAAAAATACTGATCCAGATATTCTTGCTTTGATTGGTACTTCTGCAGCTCTTGCGCTGTCAGGTCTGCCATTTAGTGGTCCGATCGGTGGCGCTCGTGTTGGCTTTACTAAAGATGGCTATATTCTGAACCCTGGCTATGACGCTCTGGCAGAATCTGACCTTGATATGGTCGTGGCTGGTACGGAATCCGCTGTTTTGATGGTGGAATCTGAAGCGAAAGAATTAACTGAAGATCAAATGCTGGGTGCTGTGCTGTTTGCTCACCAGGAAATGCAGGTTGTTATTCAGGCAATCAAAGAATTGAAAGCAGAAGCCGGCAAGCCCGATTGGGTTTGGGAAGCAGAAGCTGAAAATGAAGCACTGACCAGCGCATTGGCAGAGAAATTTACAGACGGAATCAGCGCTTCGTATCAGACCGTCGATAAGATGGAACGCCAGGACAAGTTAGCAATCCTTCGTGATGAAGCGGTTGCGACTTTAGTGACTGAAGGCGCGGACTTTGATGCCAGTGACGTATCAGCTGCCTTTGGCAAGCTTGAAAAGAAGACAGTTCGTCGTCGCATTATTGCAGGCGAGCCACGTATAGACGGTCGTGACACCAAGACTGTTCGAAATATTGAAGTTGAAGTTGGCTTACTTGATAAGACTCATGGCTCCGCACTGTTCACTCGTGGCGAAACACAAGCCATTGTGACAACAACATTAGGTTCCATGCGCGACGCAGCTTTGATTGACGCTCTGCAGGGTAGCTATCGGGATCACTTCCTGCTGCACTACAACTTCCCTCACTACAGTGTCGGCGAAACTGGTTTCTCCGGTGGACCCAAGCGGCGTGAGATTGGTCATGGTCGTCTGGCTCGTCGCGGTATTGCTGCTGTATTGCCAACCCTCGCAGATTGGCCGTACACGATTCGCGTTGTGTCTGAAATTACTGAATCCAATGGTTCGTCTTCAATGGCCAGCGTTTGTGGTGCCAGCTTGTCCTTGATGGATGCCGGTGTGCCCCTTAAGGCGCCAGTGGCCGGTATTGCCATGGGTCTTGTTAAAGAAGAAGACGGCTTCGCGGTTCTCACCGATATTTTGGGTGATGAAGATCACCTCGGTGATATGGACTTTAAAGTTGCTGGAACAGAAACCGGCG
>JBLHQQ010000091.1:0-9247 GCA_047625245.1 Candidatus Azotimanducaceae bacterium | reverse complement strand
ACGCCTGCGGCCATCACCACGTGGGTAACATCGGTATTCTCGGCGTCGACAAAAAAGGCGAAGAGTGGTATCAGGTTTCTGTCGGCGGATCCGCCTATTCCGACGCGGCACTGGCTCAAATTCTAGGTCCATCTTTTGCACGTAGCGACATTCCTGACGTGGTCGACAAACTGGTTTCCCTCTACGTGGAGCAAAGACAAGATGGCGAACAATTTGTGGAAACCTTTAACCGGGTTGGCATCGCGCCCTTTAAAGAACGCGTCTACGCCGCATCCTAAATCTTAAGAAAGAACAGACAAAGAACAAAAACTATGCCCAGTATAATTAAAGATCGAGCCATAGCAGAGTCTGAATTCATGGTTGTCGACCTCCAGTCTGCCTCCGTTGAAGGCAGCAATGTGCTATTACCCCTCTCCTATTACCTGGAACATCGGGACCAGTTGAAGGGCCGAAATGATATCGGCGTCTGGCTAGAAGCGGGAGATGAAATCGAGGATATTGCGGAGTTTGCCAACGAGCTACCTGTTGTTGCTCTAAACTTTCCAGCATTTGCTGATGGTCGTGCCTACTCCAGTGCCAATATTTTGAAGCGGACCATGCAGTACCAAGGTGAAATCAGAGCCATTGGTGACGTTCGACGGGATCAGTTAAGCCAGATGGTACATTGCGGATTTAATGCCTTTGAAGTCGCCGACGGTCAGGATGCGAACAAGTGTCTCGAGGCTCTGGATGCCTTTACAGAAAACTACCAGGCTACCGTTGCTAATCCAGAGCCATTGTTCCGCCGACGCTAGGCTCCAATAAAAGCCCAAATGCTGTGATACCATCGCCAAATGGGTGAATCTTTCTTTACATCATTTTTCCTGATCTTCACCGGAGCCGCTATTCTGGCGACGATGGCGCTCTATACAAGACAGCCTTTGATTGTTGCCTATATTGCAATCGGCGTCATCCTGGGTCCTTCGGCAACATCCCTAATATCTGATCCGACATTGATTCGCGGTGTCGCAGAAATTGGCATCATTTTCCTGCTCTTTCTACTCGGCCTCGACATGCAGCCGTCGAAACTCAGCAATATGCTGAAAGATGCCATGTTCGTCGGAATATCCAGTTGCCTGATTTTCTTCGGCCTCGGTTTTACGGTCGGCCTGGCATTCGGTTTTAGCTTTATAGAGTCTGGCGTTATCGGCATGGCGATGATGTTTTCCAGTACGATCATCGGTATCAAGCTTCTACCGACCACAGTTCTGCATCACCGACGCACCGGAGAACTCGTGATCAGCTTGTTGCTGATTCAAGATGTCGTCGCCATCATTATCCTGCTGCTACTAACGGGCGATGAATCCGCGGGCATGGTCACCAAACTGATCAGCGTCATTGTGGCCCTACCCTTGCTAGTTCTCGGCGCCATGCTGTTTGTGAAATACGTTCTATTAAAACTGTTAGAAAAATTCGATGCCTTCCACGAGTATATCTTTCTGATCGCCATTGGCTGGTGTCTGGGACTTTCTGAACTGGCATCCACGGTGGGTCTATCTCACGAAATCGGAGCATTCATTGCCGGTGTGTCGATAGCGACTAGCCCGATTGCTCTTTATATCGCCAATCACCTAAAGCCTTTGCGGGACTTCTTTTTGATCTTGTTTTTCTTTTCTATCGGCGCTGAATTCCAGCTAGGTTTGCTCGGCCATGTCATTATCCCATCTTTGATACTCGCAACTGTTGTACTCGTTGCCAAACCCGTCGTGTTTAAGATACTTCTGGGACAGATCAAAGACGCCGACGACAAAGGATGGGAGATTGGCTTTCGTTTGGGGCAGATCAGCGAGTTCTCACTGTTGATTGCGTTCCTTGCCAGTAGCCAGTCACTGATCAGCGAGGACGCCTCCCACGTGATTCAGGCCACAGCAATTTTGACCTTTCTGATTTCTTCTTATCTGGTGGTGTTTCGCTTTCCGACACCGATCGCAGCGTCGGACAAGCTGCGCCGGGACTAGAGTCCGCGGCGCCGTCTTTCAGCCGTGAGTCACCAACGTTCTACCGGACACCTGTCCCGCAAAGATTTCATCAATCACGGTAGGCAACTGCTCCAAACCTATTTCTGTCGTCAGCTCGTCAAGCCCTGACAATTTCCAATCAGTCGCCAATCGTTGCCAGATATGAGTTTTTAAGCTGATAGGGATTTCGACTGAATCGACCCCCAATACATTCACGCCCCGCAAGATAAAAGGCAAAACTGTAGTGTTAAAAGCTGGAGATGCCACCAGTCCACAAATAGCCACGCTACCTTGAGGCTTTAGGGACTTAATAATATTGGACAGTATCTCGCCACCAACGCAATCAATCGCGTGTGCATAGTCTGTGCCTAATATCGGGCGCTTGTTGGGCTCGGATAGCACATCCCGACCAATCACCGTGGTTGCACCCAACGATTTCAAGAAGTCAGTTTTGCTCGCCTTGCCGGAGCTTGCCACCACTTCATAGCCGAGCTTCGCCAGTAGCATCACAGCAACACTTCCGACCCCGCCAGTAGCACCGGTAACAAGAACTGGGCCGTCAGCAGGTTTAGCACCCATCGCTTCAATCTTCTCGACACACAGCGCAGCCGTAAAGCCCGCTGTTCCAATCACCATGGCTTCTCTTGCTGTCAAACCTTCAGGCATGGGTGTGATCCAATCAGCCGGTACTGAAATATATTCGCCGTAACCTCCTGGAGTATTCATGCCGAGATCGAAGCCGATGCAGATCACCTCGTCACCCGCTTTGAATGCATCAGATTTAGCTGTCACCACGGTTCCTGCGGCGTCAATTCCCGGTGTATGGGGATAAGCTTTGGTCACGCCCGGCATACCCTTGGCTGACAGTGCATCTTTGTAATTGACCGAGCTGTGTTTGACCTTGATCAAAACGTCACCCTCGGGCAGGTCTGCTACCTGACGAGTTTGGATTGTGTGTGAAACCTCTTTGTCATTCTTCTCAACCCAGAATGCTTGAAATTCAGTCATGATTTTTCCTACTTGTTTGATTAAAAACGAAATGGACCCTGATATTCTAAATCGGCAGGTTTTACCCTTAGTCTAAGCAAAGACTTAAGCATTCCGCTAAATCGGTCTAATACCTTATCCATACGATTTTTGTCTTCGACATATTTGACCCGATAGACATCCGCTGATTCACAGCGATCAATTAGATACTCATCACTGGTTTGCACAGCATCCACTAGCTTGTGTTCCAGCGCACGACGTCCGTACCAGGCCTCACCGGTTGCCACGACATCGATGTCCACAATCGGCCGACTCTCCTTAACAAACTCCTTAAACAAGGTATGAACGTCTTCCAGTTCTTCAATGAACTTTTCGCGGCCCTTATCTGTATTTTCCCCTAGCATCGTCAAGGTGCGCTTATATTCACCGGCGGTGAGAATCTCGACATCAATCTCCTTACCTTTGAGGAACCGATTGAAATTTGGAATCTGAGCCACAACCCCAATTGACCCCAACAGCGCGAAGGGTGCAGCGATAATCTTAGTCGCCAAACAAGCCATCATATAGCCGCCACTGGCGGCTACTTTATCGACCGCCACAGTCAAATGAATGTCCTTACTTACCACTCGGCTCAACTGAGATGCAGCAAGACCATAGCTATGCACCATGCCGCCGGGGCTTTCTAATCGGACCACCACTTCATCGGCAGTCTCGGCGACTGTGAGGATCGCTGTCACTTCTTCGCGCAGCTGGTCAACCGCCGAAGCTTGAACATCGCCGTCAAAATCAATGACAAAAACTCTTGGTTTTCGCTCAACGACGTTTTTGGATTTTTCAGTTTTCTTCTGTTCTTTGTGCTTTTTCTTCTCAGCCTTGGCCTCAGCCTTCCATTCACTGTCGTTTAGGACAACCTGTTTCAAGGTTCTGGTGACATGATTGAGACCTTCGTTCAGGCTCAGGACCTCTATATGGCCGCGTTCGGGCCTTCTACCCTTGCTGCCCAGGGCAAAAACCACCGCCACAACCAATAGAATCGCGACTACCATCGTCACGGTTTTGGCTAAAAAAAGACCATATTCAAAAATAAATTCCAATGGGTGTCCCCCGTAAATTCAAGCGACGTATGCTACCACAGCCCCTACGTGCTGTGATCAGTGATAAACTGGCTGCATTGCTTAAGTTTGGACAATCGATTGTGACTGATGATCTAGCCGAAAGGTCAAAGGCTATTGCCCCTCATTTTAAGTCCGGCTTTCTACCGGGCGACGAGACGATATTCCAGTTTGAATTCACAAACGGTGATCCCTTTTACTTGAAGGTCCAGGCCGATGAGTTCGAATTCACCTCCGGTCAGCACTCTGACCCGCGCATACGGCTTGAAATTCCAGACCATGAAACCTGCTGGGGTCTACTCGATGGGCGGATAGATGCGATGCAAGCTTTTATGGAAGGTCGTTACCGGGCCGACGGAAATATTGTGCTGAGCCAATTATTGCTTTATCTTTTCAAAAGTAATGACCCTACTATTGCCTATGAGATCCAGTATTAGAATGTTCCTGCGAGCGGCTCTGCTCTCACTTTTCTCTTGCAGCCTCTTTGCAGCAGGCTGGAATCTACCGGAGAATTCGGCGCACAGTGACTGGAGCGACTACACCGAGGCTTCTCCTGATCTAGATCCGGATGCCTGGTCGGTACCTTCCCTGGCAGATTTTGACGGCCACGAGATCCAATTACGCAGTAGCAACGACGCCCTACTTCGGTGGGTAGATGTCGAACAACTTCGAATTTTGAACAGCGTGTATCACGATATCGAACGGGTTTCTGAAACCAGATCTGCTCTTTACATCACTCGAGGTGACACACCAAATGCTTCTGCAGGACAGATCAACGAGCAAAACATCGTGTTCGTGAATTTCGCGATGTTCGATCTGATTGATGGCGATCCTAACCTATGGGCAGCGCTGCTGGGCCATGAGATAGCACACTTGAAACTCAAGCATGGTGAGACGCAGGCGAAGAAGAACATGCCCGTCAAAATCTTGAAGGCCGTCGGTAATGCCGTCTTGAATAATCCCCTCGCCAACATCGCCTCTTCAGCACTGCTAGACAGCTTCAGCGCAAAATTTAGCCGCGACGATGAAAGACAATCAGACTACATGGGTGTCATTTGGGCCGTTGAAGCTGACTACGATAGCCATGGCGCTGCGCAATTGCACCGGCAAATATCGGAACGAAGTCGCGGTCATCCGATCCCCTTTCTGAGTTCACATCCCAGCAGCCCAAAACGCATCGAAGCCTTGGAAGCACTTGGTACCAGGTTGTCTAAGTAACACCTTCGTCTCATAAGCAGTCTCTTCTCCCTAACGAGGATGAACCCTAACCGGCAAATGTGTGTAGCCTTTTACGAAAGTCGAGTAGGTTCGCTCGGGTTCCTCCATCACTTCAATCTTCTCGAATCGCTTCATTATTTCTTCCCAGAGAACACGTAACTGCATTTCTGCCAGACGATTTCCCATGCAGCGATGGATGCCGTAACCGAATGACAAGTGCTGCCTGGCCTTTTCGCGGTCAATGATGAATTGGTCAGCATTAGGAATAGCGGTTTCATCTCTGTTTCCCGAGACGTACCACATCACCACCTTGTCACCTTCTTTAATCTGCTGGCCATTTAGCACTGTATCCTGCAACGCTGTTCGACGCATATGGGCTAAGGGCGTTTGATAACGGATGATCTCAGACACCATGTTAGGGATAAGTGCCGGATTTGCGCGCAGCTTGTCGTACTCGCCAGGATTCTTGTTCAGAAAATAGACGCCACCAGTAATCGAATTTCGAGTTGTGTCGTTGCCGCCGACAATCAACAGAAGCAGATTACCCAGAAATTCGAAAGGGCTCATGTCTTTAGTACTTTCGCCGTGGACTAGCATCGAAACCAGATCGTCTTTGGGCGGCTCGTTGGCTCTTTCGTTCCAAAGCCTGGTGAAGTATTCAAGGCACTCAATCAACTCTGCTCGTTTTTGCTCGGAGGATTCAACAATTCCGACGCCTGGAGGCGTTGTTGCAATGTCTGACCAGCGAGTCAACTTGCGCCGATCTTCAAAGGGAAAATCAAAGAGGGTCGCAAGCATCTGCGTCGTGAGTTCGATCGAAACCGTATCGACCCAATCAAATGTTTCGCCAATGGGCAGAGAATCGAGGATTTTTCCGGCTCTTTCACGAATGGTGCCTTCAAGTTTGGCGAGATTTGGTGGTGCCACAACCCCAGTTACCGTAGCGCGTTGCAAGTCATGTTTGGGAGGGTCCATCGCGATGAACATGCCGAAGCCCGCAAAATCCTGCTGCTTGTTCTCCGGCTTATTTTCAGCTTCGCTATCGGTCTTCTTGGCGTTGGCCGGTGCGCCGCCCAAACCGCCAACTGTGATACCTCGTGCAGATGAAAACAGCTGGTGATTTGTATCGACCTCAAAGATTTCTTTATAGCGAGTGACAGACCAATAAGGACCGAAAGCACTATCTGCACAGTAGTGGACCGGGGCTTCTTCTCGCAGCCGCTTAAAGTAATCCCAATGAGCGTCGTACTGAAACAAGGTTGGCTGAGCAACATTGATCTCTTCAAGCGGTATCGAATAGGGATCGGGTATTTCAGGTAATTCGGTTGCGCTTACTTCGCTCATCACAGACATCTCTAGACTTGAGCAAGAAGGATAGCTGCGTTATTACCGATCAGAAAGGGCGTAAATGGACACAATGACGCTCAATTAGAGATTTTTTCTCACAAGTCTTCGTCTAAAAGCGATAAAGTTATGGCAGCAAAATCATCATCGTCTAATTGAGCGAGGGCTGAAATCAGTGCTTCTGGTGCCTGCTGCATCCGCAGCCGAATGGTAAGAGAGGCTATTGCGGCGCGGCGCTGTAAAGTATCCATACGCAGAATCAGTAACAGACTCGTCCTAATCTGAGGGTCGACCTTGGCTGCACGAATCATCTCAACAAGCGGAGCATCGGGTTCTCCTCCCGAGAGAATTCTTCGCCATAGTGTTTTTAGAAAAATCATGCCGTCATCCTAACCGACATCTCAATGATACGCTTACCTAGATGACGACCGGTCGCCTGACCTATTTCTGTCAGTTGACCCGGAGTACTGGATGTTGCGTCTGCAATCACTTGCTCAACAAGTGCTGCGGTTGTTCCAGTACCAGAAAAGTACATTACAGCCAACGAGATCAAAGAAACATCCAAACACTCGAAATTCGAAATCAGGATACCTTAGAAAGACCGCAGGCTGCACCCCGCCCACTCAGCTTGTAACAACGCCAATGGCCTAAAAGATCTATGCCTACCCTAGTCTCTTAATCACGATGAAATGGAAATCGTCGATGCCAAAATTAAGCGTGCCAAACCCATTCAGCAGAACGAACCGATTATACAACGATAGCGCAAAGGCTCTTGCAACTTCGAGCATGTGCGAGATCCCCTTCGATCAGATTTCAGACCTGTGCCGAGAAATCGGCAGCCTGTAGACTCACATGTATCGACTACTGAGTAAAGAAATCCGCGAAGACCAGGAGCTTCAATTACTCATCGGTAGAAAGACCGCCGAAGAACGAATCGCTGGATGGTGCTGCTATGAACTGTTTGACCATCAATTTCTCTCCCATCTCGAAGGCAATTTGCAAGCTCAGTTGTCCCTACCGATTATTAACGTTGCAAGCGTTGTGCAAGCAATGGAGGCTCTTGAAGCCACGGACTTTGCTTGTATCATCGAGGATGCAAGCCACGTAGATTATGCCAATGACGACCTCGCACAGCTGTTAGCAATCACGCCATTAGGGACACGCATTATCGCTCTCGTATCTGCCAGAACAGTTCCTGAACCAGACTATTGGGTCGCTCTAGGAGCCATTCAATCGAAGGCACAAGCGCTATTAGAATAATATATTTTAGATAGTGGCCCAAGACCGAATCACCCTTGTCTCGAATGCGCTCGGCTTCCTTCTCGAGATCATCAAACTGGTGATGATTAACGGACCAGATGAGCGTCACTATGACGACAAAAATAATCGCCACACTCACCGGCACAAGTATAAAAATATGTTTGGCATTGGCATCACTAATAGAGAACTCATCGACATCCCAAAGGCCGCCTTCCATAGTTCAAGATAACCAGCAGCCGCAAATGGAATGACACTGAAGTTGTAAAGCACAGCCCAATTAATGTTCTGTCGAATCACCGTTCGTAAACGATTGCTGTAAGTGATCAACATCAATAACCGAAGAATATCCTGACTCAAAAAAGTTGCATCGACCGCATCTTGAACCAATATATCGACCGGCGAAAGATCACTGACGGCATGATCTATTATTAACAACTTTGCGGTCGCCACTCAATAGAGAGACTTTGTAGTAAAGTTTTAAAGCTGTGATGAGCTGGCCGGAACTTTGCCGAATATAATCCTCAAAGCGTATCCAGACGATCGGCTGATCTGCACAAAGCAGCACCCAACAGACTAATTTTGGTTGCGAACTCATTCTTCATAAAGGGTTTTCGAATAAACGAAACGGTCGTGGGTATGCCTTGCTGATAGCCTGACATATATAAAACGACAAGATCAGGATGTCGTGGTCTGAATTTATCTGCTATTTCTGGGCCCTTGCGGTAGACAGGCAGCATTAGGTCAAAAAACAATATGTCGAAGTTTGTCTCGACCAAAGCTCCTGAGTATGGGGCTGCCGACCTCGTCTTAGGTTGCCGAATTGGATTCCGTTTCAGGGGGTGCTAATGCTCGTGGCAACAGCAGCGAAATTGTTGCTCCAATGACAACCGGCTCGACAAATACACGCCCTCCAGACTGAGTGATGAATCCGAATACCATGCTGAGTCCAAGACCAATGCCACCTGAGTCTTGTTTCGTTGTATAAAAAGGATCAAAGGCGTGTTTTAAAGCATGCTCACTCATTCCGACGCCAGTGTCGCTGATAATCACAGAAAGATAATCACCGGCTGTCAGATCGAGCTTTAGGGCTTCGGCTTCTGATAACACGTGTTCATCAACGACAATTTCTAACGTCCCACCTTGAGGCATTGCGTCTCTAGCATTGATCGTCATATTTAGAATCGCATTGTCAAGCTGGTAAGGATCTATCAAGCAATACCACCGGTCCTTCACGCAATTGATCTTAAGTTCTATTTCTTTTGCGATGGTCGTTTTTAACAAAGGCCTCATCGCAAGTATATGTTCACAAAGCCGGATCGATTTGGGTGA
>JBLHQQ010000090.1:0-9253 GCA_047625245.1 Candidatus Azotimanducaceae bacterium | reverse complement strand
AGAAAGCACTGACCATATCCTGGGTGGGCTGTTTGGCGGGACTGGCTCCGGATCTGGACGTGTTGATTCGTTCCAGCACTGACCCGTTATTGTTTCTGGAATACCACCGCCAATTTACTCACGCCCTAATTTTTATACCCTTTGGAGCGCTGATTTGTGCGGCCGTGTTCCACCGTTGGGCTCGAATACATCTTAGCTTTGCGATGACCTATCTCGTTTCAATACTGGGTTTTGCCACCCATGCGTTGCTAGATGCTTGCACAACTTACGGTACTCAATTGTTTTGGCCCTTCGCAGACACTCGAGTCGCCTGGAATACCATAGCCGTCGTAGATCCATTGGCGACTCTGCCACTTTTAGCCCTGGTGATCACCAGTGCTATCCGCTCCAACCAATGGTATGCCAGAGTTGGCCTGCTCTGGTTTCTTTGCTATTTGACGGCCGGATGGATTCAGCGAGATCGCGCGGACGAATCGGCACAAGTACTCGCAGAAAGCCGAGGTCACCAGGGCGCTATCATTTCCACCAAACCAGGATTTGCCAATCTGTTGCTATGGAAATCCGTCTATGAATTTGATGATCGCTACTATGTGGACGCGATTCGGGTTGGCTTGACGCCGACCCACTATTCAGGCGCTAACATTCCGAAGTTAGATTTAAAACGGGATCTAGCATGGTTAAAACCCTCCTCCCAGCAGGCGATAGATCTGAAGCGTTTTCGTTGGTTTAGTATGGGTTACCTTGCCCTTGATCCCGACCGCGAAGACTTTGTGATCGACATGCGTTACTCGGTGCTGCCAAACGAAATAAAGCCTCTTTGGGGCATAGGTTTATCAAAACTCGCCGATGATTCCGATCATGTCACTTTTGAAACCTTTCGAGATGCGTCCCCCGCTAGGCTGAGCCGCTTATGGGCCATGATCATGGGTGAGACTTGCATTCCGGACTCAAGCAAAAGAGACTCCATCAACAGCACCTGCGACCCCTAAATCATGACTTATCGAGACTACAATTCCCGAACCGATGTGAAAGCTGTACGGCGAATTTGGCTGGAGTGTGGCTGGATCGACGATCTGGAAACCGAAGGCACCTTTGTATCGGAGTTCTTTGAGGGCGCCGAAGACGCGCTGGTTGCGACGATCGATAACGAAGCCGAATGTGCCGTTCACAGCACCAATGGCACGCTTAGATATCAGACAGAATCATTATCGATGGGCGCTGTTACGGGAGTCACAACTAGCCGAGTCGCCCGAAAACTCGGGTTTGCCCGTGAGTTGACGGCTCAAATGCTCGCGCGTCAGGTCGCCGCTGGACATGAGGTGAGTGCTCTGGGTATGTTTGAGCAAGGTTTTTACGACAAAGTAGGTTTTGGCACCGGTAGCTACGAACAACTGGTTAAATTCGACCCGTCGACTCTGCAAGTCGATTGCGCTTTTCGGCCACCTAAACGCTTAACCGTGAAGGACTCTGAGGCGATGTATTACGCCATGCAGAACCGAAAGCGCGGCCACGGGGGCGTGACAGTAGACTCGAAAGTTCTCTTTAAAGCAGAGATGAATCTAACCGATAATGGCTTCGGGCTGGGATATTACGATGGTCCCGGTGGAACCTTAAGTCACTTTATCTGGGGATCCAGCAAAGGCGAGCACGGCCCATTCGAAATCACCTTTCGAGCCTATCAATCGATTGAGCAATTGTTTGAGCTACTGGCACTCATAAAATCTCTGGGAGATCAGATCAACCTGATAGAAACCCTCGAATTTGGCGATATTCAACTTCAAGATTTACTCAAGCAACCCTTCCGCCAGCGCAGAGCCACAGCAAATTCAAGGTTCGCAAATTATAGTAATTCTATGGCTTATTGGCAGGTCAGGGTTCTCGACCTCAATGCTTGTCTGGCTAAAACCAGGCTCGATAGCCCCACCATCAGGTTCAACCTGGACCTCGATGATCCCGTCGCGACTAGCCTGCCTGCAGAAAGTAATTGGCAAGGATGTGGTGGACAGTACGTGGTCCAATTAGGTGAATCTTCTTCAGCTGAGCCAGGTATCGACACCAGTTTGCCAACTCTGAAAGCTTCGATAAACGCTTTCAGCAGGCTTTGGCTCGGCGTCCGGCCGGCGACCCAACTCGCCGCCACCACTGATCTGCAGGCCGACCCAAGCTTGCTAGCAATACTCGATAGGACAATTCGTTTACCAAGACCACATCTCGGCTGGGATTTCTAAAAAAATAGGATTATCATGCACTGCACAATAGAATCTGATCCTTAAAGTCAGATCTTTGAAATAGTCCTATTGGTAGATAATCGCATGGCAATAACGAGTGACCTCTCGAGAATCGAACGAGAACTGAGGCGATCTGAAGACTACAGCACCTGGAGAGCTTTAGCTGAGGAGCACGACTCACACTCCGGCAAAGCCAAATGGCGATCGAAACCAAAATCGACACTGTTTGACCACGAAAATATCCAATATCGATTGGATGAGTTGAGAAAGTTTCGAATCAACGAAGACGATGTCGGCTTGATGTTTGCGCTCAATGAGGGCATCCATGGCAATCAAGCAGGAATGGGCAACGCCAAACTCTACAGCAAGTCGATGATCGGCACTAAACATCTGATCGAAGATTACATCAAAGAAATATCTGACGCTCTTAAACACCTCCATGCCCTTCCGGTTTCTGAACAAATTACTCAGGAAGACAAAGAGGATTTCTTTCATCGCGCACAGTTATGCTTCGGCCGCTCCGCACTAATGTTAAGTGGCGCTGGCTCACTCGGTCACTTCCATCACGGCGTAGCTCGCACCCTGTTTGAACATGGATTACTGCCGAAAGTCATTTCCGGCTCAAGTGCTGGCTCTATTTATGCCGCGGTACTGGGTACCCATACCGACAGAGAATTAAAAACACTCCTGCCGAAGGTTGATCTGGCTGATGCAATAGGATCCGAGCAGCAGGATGGTTTTATTCGCCCGCAGGTAGATGCTGAAAGTTTACGAATACTGCTTGAAACCGTGATTCCTAACTTAACTTTTCAGGAAGCCTACGAGAAAACTGGGCGTATGATTAGCGTCACAATTGCTCCCCTAGCCGAACATCAAAGTTCACGGTTGATGAATTCTATTACTGCACCTAATGTATTCATACGTTCAGCCGTGACAGCCTCTTGCGCCGTACCCGGATTGTTTCCGCCTGTGATGCTGATGGCAAAGAACGTATATGGTGAGCCGCAGCCATATATATCAACACGCCGATGGGTTGACGGTGCCGTCACCGATGACCTGCCTACAAAACGCCTCTCCAGACTCTATGGCGTAAACCACTATATTGTCAGTCAAGCGAACCCACTGGCACTGGCCATGATGAGTAGTAACAAATTTCTGGTACCCGACGTTGCGAAATCTTTTGTCCAATCATCAACCCGCGAATGGCTGAAAGCGGGCGAAAAATTCTCAAGACGTTTTCTCCGAGATATTCCAAACGTCGGGCAGGCCGTGAGCATGTTTTATTCTGTTATGGCCCAGGACTACACTGGCGACGTCAATATCGCCCCCAGCTTCAACTTTGTCGACCCGCAAAAACTCATGGCGCGACTCACTAAGAAAGAAATCGCTGACCTGATTGAGGAAGGTGAACGTGCTACCTGGACAAAGTTAGAACAAATACGTATTTGCACCGAAGTGGGTCGAACTCTAGACGAGATTCTCGATCACCATGCTGAACACGACGTTAAGGCGTTCTACAAAAGCCGCAGCGCACGTAAGGGTAAGTCTGCAAAGCCCAAACCAACTCAGTCGTCCAAGTCGTAGTCTGCCCTTAGGTGCTCTTCAAGCACCCTTTAAGCATTGCGAATAGTGAGACCGCCATCAACGGGCAAAGTAACACCGGTGATGTACTGAGAGGCTGGTAGAGCCAGCGAGAGTGTTGCGTGGGCAACCTCTTCTGGTTCTGCATAGCGTCTTAGTGCGGTTCGCCGCCTAGCGAATATTTCCTTTTTCTCATCAGGTATCCCGGCGGTCATTCCAGTATTGATCGGACCTGGACATACGCAATTAACCGTTATTCCTTCACCTCCTAACTCAACCGCCAACGATCGGGTTAATCCAACCACCCCAGACTTAGCCGCTGTGTAGGGACTGCCAAATTTAGTGGCACCTAGCGCCTCGGTCGAGGCGATGTTGATAATTCTGCCATGGTCAGCCTGACGTAAATAGGGTAATGCTGCTCGAACCATCGAGACTTGAGCTGTCAGTAGAACCGCAAAAGATTTATCCCAGGCAGCGTCATAACTATCGTCATCGATAGGCGCTGGAATGGAAATGCCGGCATTGTTCACCAATATATCGAGCTGACCAAAGTGTGCCTGCACGCTATCCACCACAGGTGCAATCGCATCGCGATCCGAGAGGTCGAGAGTCCAGGCTTTTGCATCCCCGCCTGCCGCAATCACTTCATTAACAACCGCCTCTAGCGGTTCAGCATTAATGTCAATCAGTGCAAGCTTTGCGCCGGCGTCGGCAAAAACGTGGGCAGTCGCACGACCCATACCACTTGCAGCACCGGTGATGAGCACTACACTACCTTCAATCGAACGACTTAGTTTGGCCAGGGACATCAATTTTTCCATACTTTAAGAGACAGGTTAGAGTCTGCCTCACCTCCCGACGCAGAATCAAATAGGTTATACTGAATGCTTTCAGTTAGAAGTAAATATTTTGCCCCAGTCAAGCCGCTTAAGTCGCATTGAAATCTCTAAAGAAGCTCATAATTTTTCGATCGGGCACTTCACAATATTTTCGAGTACCGATCGCGAAGACCTCCATGGTCACAACTTCCAATTGCACTGCAATGCAACCGCAGAGCTAAACGATGAGGGGTTGCTGTTCGACTACGCAATTTTGAAGAAACTATTGAAAACCCTCTGCGATGAAATTGACGAGCAGGTCATCCTACCCTTGAAATCTCCCCACCTCAGCATTGATGAGGATGGCGACTATGTCGTGGCTGGCTTCAACGACGAGAAGCTTTACTTTTTACACCGGGATGTGACGCTGTTACCAATCGCCAATTCAACGGTAGAAGAGTTTTCTCACTATTTTCTAGGACGAATTCTCGAGCACCCCGATTTAGAAGATCGAGGTGTACTGGCATTAACCGTCAAGGTCTCATCAAACAGCGGCCAATTTGGTGTCGCAGAATGGAACTCAGAGCGGACCTTAGAGCCGAATTCTGAGCAGAGTTCCGAACGGAGTGGGACATGAAAACTCTGATTGTGACGGGGGCCAGTAAAGGCATCGGTCTCGCCACAGCAAAAACATTTTTGGCCGCGGGTTATCGCGTGATAAACCTCGCAAGGACTCCTGCTCCCATAGCAGAAATCGAAAACCACCGAATTGATCTAGCCCTAGCCGATGCGGAGGAACATCTCGATGAACTGATGACGTTGCTCATCTCAGGTGGTGAAATCTGCCTAGTCCATAACGCCGCCAGGTTGATAAATGATAGCGCGCTCGATGCCAACACCGATGACCTTCGAGGCCTTCTCAATATCAACGTAGTCGCACCACATATTCTGAATCAGGCAGTGCTACCTCGAATGCAGGCAGGCTCGAGCATCATCTACCTTGGCTCGACCCTTTCAGAGAAAGCCGTACCGAATGCTTACAGCTATGTGATCAGCAAACACGCCGTTGTGGGTATGATGCGCTCGACCTGTCAGGACCTTGCCGGTACAGGCATTCATACCGCATGCATCTGCCCCGGTTTTACCAATACTGAAATGCTTCGATCCCATGTTGGAGACGATCCTGAGATACTACAGAGCATTGCAGCCGCCAGCACATTCGGCCGCCTGGTAGAACCTCAAGAAATTGCAGCTGCAATTCAATTTGCGGCAACGAACTCGGTCATGAATGGCGCTATCATCCATGCCAACCTGGGCCAGATAGAACACTAACAAACAGTTTCATTTATAAGAGAGCCAACACTTTGATCACAGAAGCCATTAGAGAGCGGAGAGAGCGAGTCTTTTTGGTACTGGCCGCGATTTTCCTTTGTGCTATGACGATGCTCAACATCATCGGCATTACCCGATTTATCGATCTGGGTTTTTTTACCCTTGCGGTCGGTGTGTTGCCCTACCCAATTACGTTTCTGGTGACCGATCTAATTTGTGAACTATACGGTCAGAAACGCGCTAACTTTTTGGTGACCGTGGGACTTTGCCTCAACTTCTTTATCCTCGGTACGTTAACACTCGGCAACTTTATTCCCTCCGTTGATCCCGCCATCCAACCACCCTGGCAAACCTTGCACTTGAGTAGCGATGTGATGCTACCTAATGGCAACATCGTGTCAGGGCAAATCGAGCTATACCACCTACTTTATGCGACAACCTCTGGCGCCGTATTTGCCTCGATGATCGCCTACATCGCCGCCCAGTACGTTGACGTCAAACTGTTTCACTTTTGGAAACGACTAACCAATGGCAAACACCTGTGGCTTCGCAACAACGGCAGCACCATGTTTAGTCAGATGATAGATTCCTTTGTCGTCATTAGCGTCACCTTCGGCGCGGCCTTTCTTGCGGGTACCATCTCACTTGCGGTTATGTTGACTTATATGTGGAGCAACTATCTATTCAAACTAACCGTTGCCGCTGTGGACACTCCCTTTATTTATTTAGGTGTACATTACCTAAAACGATATCTGCAACTGACAGATGAAGAGGTTCTCGCCCACGTCAACGATTGAACCAGAACAAGTTCTCGACTATTGGTTCGCCGGTTGCGCGACGAATCCCGATAGGGTCCGGCAGCAAAAACGACTCTGGTATCGATCGAAGCCAGATACCGATGCTGAAATAACAGAACAGTTTGGCAATTTATTAAAGGAAGCAGCGCTGGGCAAATTAGACCGCTGGGCGGGCGGGCCTCGTTCAGCTCTTGCCCTCGTCATCGTACTGGACCAATTTTCCCGCCACATTCACAGAGGCACAGCCTCGGCTTTCCGTCAGGACCAAAGAGCCCTTGAGATCACAGATGTATTCACTGGTGAATTCACTGATGATCACAGTCTCACCTTAATTGAGCAGGCATTTCTATTTCATCCTTACAAACATGCCGAAAGCCAACACGCCCAAGCACGATCCGTGTCTTTGTATGACGAGTTGGTTAAAAAATCAGATGTACATTGGCAGCCATTGATGAATAATTTTTATCAGAGCGCTTGCCTACACCAGAAGATCGTCGATCGATTTGGACGATTCCCTCACCGAAACCAATTGTTAGGTAGGGTCAGTACCGAACAGGAGATAGATTATCTCGCCTCATATCCTGCTGCCTTTGGCCAAGTTAAACGTCCGGAATAGGTCTATGAACCAATCAGCTTTAGATTACACAACCGGCTCGTCCTCAAGTATCAATGCAATCGAGAAGATTCTGATGCTTTATCTAAACTCTAAGAATACGGTGATGCCTAACCTTGAGTCTCTCATTGAACTGGACGGGGAAATGCCCATGGCTCATCTGTTTCGCGGCTACCTCCTTAAAATGGCAAGTGATCCTAGATTTAATGGTGTTGCAATACAGAGTTTGCACACCGCTAACAAGCTTCCCCAGAACGCCAGAGAACAATTGCACAGTGCGGCGCTAGGCGCCTGGTTTGATGGTAATACTGTGAAAGCTGTCGCACACCTTGAACAGCTTCTTCTCCAATTTCCTACCGACACCCTAGCCCTCAAGATCGCCCACCATCTTCATTTTTACTCAGGCGACGCAAAACAAATGCGCCTTTCGATAGCCAGAGTTGTGAATCACTACCAACCCGAACAACCGTTCTATGGTTTCGTGATCGGCATGCACAGTTTTGGGCTAGAAGAATCAGGTGAGTACGCTGAAGCGGAAAAATTCGGTCGGCTCGCGGTGGAGATTAATCCCGATGATCAATGGGCAGCTCATGCGGTTGCCCACGTCATGCAGATGCAATCTCGTTTTGCAGAGGGCATCAATTGGACCAACGATATAATCCCCACCTGGCAGGACAGCAATAATTTCATCTTTCATGTCTACTGGCACCAAGCCCTGTTCCAATTGGGCCAAAACAATTTGGACGCTGCACTCGAGGTCTATGATCGCCATCTCACCGCACCACTGCAGGACGACTTCTACCTAGATGTTTGCAATGCTGCTTCTCTACTGTGGCGTATAGAAATGCTAGGCGGCAACGTCGCGAATCGTTGGCAGTCGTTACAACACTATGCTAAGAGGTCGACAGACGATGAACTCATCTTCTGTACTCTGCACTACCTAATGGCACCTGCAAAGCTCGGAGATCAACAGCAGATACAAATTGCTCTAGAGAAATTACAGATATGGAAACAACAAAACTCTACTCAAGCTAAGGTTGTTGCAGAGGTAGGTGAATCGCTTGCATTCGGCATTTGCGACCTTGGAGCTGGGCGCTTTAACCAGGCTTCAGAACACTTTACTAAGGTCGCACACAACATCCATAAAATTGGTGGCAGCCATGCGCAACGTTATCTCTTTGATGACATGAGGCGGTGGGCAGAAGCTCAAGCTTCAATCTAAAAATCCAACATCTACAATTCGCAGGTTCTTTATCGTGTCGGAGGTCACATTCTCACCATTACCTTGAACCGCACAGAAAAGCTAAACGCCTTCACCGTGACAATGATGAAGTAAATGATTGACGCTTTTGATCAGGCTGATGCTGACGTTAAGGCCATCATCATTACCGGCGCAGGGTTAAAACCAGGCGGTGGTGGGCTTCTAACCTTAAGAATTTTTGAATGTTTGAATGTTTGAAATCGGTAATCTCTGCCTGTAATGGCCCGCAGTAGGCATCGGAGCCACCGTGTAGTGCGCGATGGACGTTCGGTTCGCGAGTACACGAGCTAGGTACGGGTTTTTTCCAAAATGCGGGATTGCTCCTGAGGCCTGTTCTAGCTGGTTCTTGCCTAGAATCGCCGGGATTAATCAAGCTCTTGGATGGGCATTTTGGTGCGAATCTTTAATGCACCAGAAGCACTCGAAAAAAGATTTTTCCGCAGTGGTCACGAAAAAGCCAATTTGCTAACGGCGGCCCGCACCCTTTCAACAGGGTTTGTTACCCAGAAAATTTGAATAAAGCTTATCGGTTAGCGTTCAGAGCTCGGCGAATAGAAATCAAGGACAAGGTTGCTTGCAGCATATCCATCAGACCAATTTTCGAACCCTCAACATCGATCCAA
>JBLHQQ010000089.1:0-9280 GCA_047625245.1 Candidatus Azotimanducaceae bacterium | reverse complement strand
TGGTTTCTCTTTTTGGTTTCTTTTTGGTTTGTACTTTTTGGTTTAGTTGTTGACCCTGGTCCGTCAACTCAGCCGAGCGATTATTACGTATTAAAAGCGGACAGCCCGCACTCGCCTCAAGCCTCTGAACGAGGCGGCTCAATGCGGAGGGACTGATATGAAACTCAGTGACACGTGATGCTTGAATATCCATATTGCAAATGCACCGGAGAAGCGTAGGCAGGTCAAGACACGGGGTGGTTTTCTATCAGTATGCGTGCAAAATAGAATAATCCAACGAGGAAATGGATATGACAAGCGGAAGACAGTTTCACAAAATTGAGCGTACCTTCGAGATGCAACATGGCTCACTCGAGTCACCTGTGGTTGCCTATGAAACCTGGGGACTACTGAGCCATCAGCGGGACAATGCCATATTGCTCTTCACCGGTTTATCGCCTTCCGCACACGCCGCCTCTTCTCCAAACGATCAAAGTGTCGGATGGTGGGAACAAATGCTGGGTCCTGGTCGGCCGCTCGACACGACAAAATATTTCATCATTTGTATTAATTCACTCGGTAGCTGTTTTGGCTCAACCGGACCCAATAGCATTAACCCCGCAACCGGTGAAGCCTATCGTCTGGACTTTCCCGTGATGGCGCTCGAAGACATTGCGCGAGCGGGACACGAAGTCGTAGTGCAATTTGCGCTTGAGCAGTTACACGCAGTAGTTGGTGCGTCTATGGGTGGTATGACAGCGCTGGCATACTCTATTTTGTTTCCAGAGGTGGCAAAATCTTTGGTTAGCATTTCCTCTGCAGCCAGGAGCCAGCCCTACGCCATCGCATTGCGCTCATTGCAAAGAGAAATGATTTGCAACGACCCAGACTGGATGCATGGTAACTACCCCAAGGAGAAGCCACCACGCACTGGCTTGCGCCTGGCGCGAAAACTAGGCATGTTAACCTATCGAAGTGCAGAAGAGTTTGAGCAACGATTTGGCCGTGAGCTTATTTCAGAACAACGATTAACGGGCGAGGCTTTTGATATCAACTTTGAAGTGGAGTCGTATCTCGAAGCCCATGCCAGCAAGTTCATCGGTACATTTGACGCAAACAGTTATTTGTACTTATCACGGGCGATGGATCTTTTTGACGTAGCAGATCATGGCGGCTCATTAATACACGGTCTGAATAAGGTCGGTGCCGCGAGAATACTCATCATTGGTGCTGAATCAGATATCTTGTTTCCGATTCAGCAACAAGTTGAACTGGCGGAAGGATTAACCAACGGCGAACGTGATGTTGAACTGGTCAGACTGCCTTCTGTGCAGGGTCACGATTCGTTTCTTGTCGATATGGATCGGTTTAGACCCGTACTGTGCGACTTCTTTAACTGTAGTATGAATCAGCCAGGGCAATTGAGAACCGCTTGAATCAATGTGGCTAGCACGACCACACGATAAGCGTGAGTAGACCTGAACTGCGGCGTAACGATCGCAATGGAATGCGCTGTTACTCATGCCGATACCACCATGCATTTGTACACCTTCGATGCGTGTCGTCTCTGATATCACGGACCCAGAGGTCATCCTGAACGTCTTGGATCACATCAATGCACAACCACCGCTCTCAGGTTCGGTCATTCATCGTTACTCTGTTTATGAAGTCAGGGTGAGATGTGTTGACGGCGAGACCGAGGGGATGATGTTTGCCCGCCACCTGGATGACAACAATCAAGTTGTGAAAACCTAAATTGTTGTTTTTGCTGCATGAACTGGCGACCGAGTTAAAGCTGTGAAGCAGGCCTCAAGTTTGACGAAAATGTATTCAATAATAGGATCAGAATCAGAGCGTATTTTCTGGCTTAATCACGGCCCAATACACGTTTCCATCTCGTGACAGCGCATGGCACCAACCCACAAATGCACCATTGTGAACCAGACAACCCCTGGTCAACACCAAATTGGTGACCAGTTTGATGTTATGGCGTCAACAACCAAACCTGCTGTTTCCTATAAACTCTAATAAATACAACAAATTGCATTCTTCATAAACAGTCTGGCACGAGCGTTGCATCTACAAGGCCAAGAAGGACAACACCAACAAAATTGACCGTTCACCTAACTCGCTGGAGGCAATCATGGAAAAGTTGAGCATGCAGGATGCCACTTTCCTCTATTCAGAAACTGACAAGGTACTAAACCAGATCGCATCTCTTCAACAACTGGCACTGCCTGATAACACCACACCGCAGACGTTTATCGCGAGCCTCAAGCACTACTTGATGGATCGCATCCACCTACTGCCCTACCTGACCAGAAAAGTGAAGATGATCCCGGGCGGCATTGATCACGCCGTTTGGGTGAGAGACGGTGATTTCAACATCAACAACCATGTGGTAGAAATTCCATTGGATGCCCCCGGTACTTTTGAACAACTCCAAGCCAAGGTTGCAGAGCTACACTCGATTCCTATGAATCGAGAAAAACCGCTTTGGTGTATGCATGTCATCACGGGACAAGAAGACGGCACAGTCGCCTATTACGCCCAAGTGCACCACGCTTGTGTCGATGGCATGGCCGGACAAGCAATGACCCTTACACTGACTGACGAAACACCGGAACCTCAGGCCAAGCATTGCCCTGCAGGCTTTATCCAAAATGAAGATCCAGAGTTGAAGGACCTGTTAGCCGACTCCTTTAAAAACCTTTTCGACTTTCAAACTCGAAGCCTCGAGCGCGCTGTTGGCATGATGAAAACAGCCGCCAGCCTTAGTCAGCGAGCTGTTGATCCAAGCAAATCATTTGGCGCTCTCGGCCAGGTGACGCCCAAAACACCATTCAACCAGTCTATTGGACGGGAACGAAACTTTGCTTGTACAAAAATGCCCCTCAGTGACGTCAAGAAGATCGGCAAGACCATGGGCGCAAGTGTCAACGATGTGTTTCTGTCGATTTGTGCCGGTGCGCTGCGACGCTATTTGATCCGTACGGATCAACTACCACGACATAACCTGATTGCCGGCTGCCCCGTGGCAATCCCCAAACAAGGTAGATTCGACCTGGGTAATAGTGTCAGCATGATGAACGTGGACCTGTTCACCAATATTGCAGATCCTCGAGTTCGCTTACTCAAGGTTAAGAGTTCCACCATTACAGCGAAAGAAGTCACCGCAGAACTCGCCGATAGCATTGATAACAATGCTTCTCTTTTTGGCCTGCCCGCCATGACTCGCGCGGCCAGCATGATCAATGAATATGCAGACCTATCTGAAGCGATACCAATGCCCTTTAACGTCTTGATTTCGAATGTACCAGGCCCCAAAAAGACGCTATATGCCAACGGCGCGAAAATGCTGAGCCACTATCCAGTATCGATTCCGGTTCATGGACTTGGCCTCAACATTACCGTGCAAAGCTATTGCGATGATCTATTTGTGGGCCTCACAGCGTGTAAGAAGGCCGTACCAGATCTTGCGCTGTTGAGGGATGACCTGGCCGCTGCATTTATAGAACTGAAGTCACTGACACTGCCGGACAACATCAGCAAGATCGTCGTTCGGCAGCCCGTTCAAGTGGTTGCTGCAGCCGCCGAAAACGCTGAAATAGCAAAAAATCTGCATAAAGTAGCGTGATTTTTACATCAGGGATTAATTGGTTACGGAGCAGCTGGGCGACACAGTTCAAAGCGACGTTACAGCTAAGTTCACAATCACTAAATGGAGAATAAGAAGAGCATTATTGAGAAGTACGTTGCAGTGAACCGCTAATTTGGTACGCGACAAACTGAAGTTACGAACGTCACTAATGCTGTAGAACTTTAGCGTGAATATAGTCAGATGGTATGGAATCGAGTTAAACATGCGATGCATGGGTCTACCTCGCACCATGGCAGAGCTGCTCGAGTCACTGCAACAGCCCAGTGTCATTAAGTTTCAAATGTATGCCGCAGCACTCTGATCAGAGGCTCGGATCAGAGGCTTGGATCAGAAGCGCTGTTCAGGCACTGCTGAACCTTATCTAACCGATGCTTAGTGCCTCACCCACAAGGCATCACTCACCAGACAAATACCACCCGAGCGGGATAGCATGGGCCGAATACCCTCTACGATAGTCTCGACCTCTGCGAGGCTTTCACAGGCAACAATAAACAAACAGTTCGTCGCAGTACCGGTCGGTTCATCGCCTCTTCTCACGCCACGATCACCTCGCCCGCCGGCGTGATCAATGAACGTATAACCTGGTGCACCCAGCGTCGTCAGCAAATCCCCGAGGCGCTTAGCCAGTGGTTTTTCGATGACTATCTCAAGTCGTTTACAAGGTTTCATCTAGCACCCTCTTCACGCCGCCCAAACCGTTAAATAATGATAAAGAGGAATGCCGATCACAAGATTAAAAGGAAAAGTTACGCCCAACGAAATCCCCAAATAGGTGCCAGGATTCGCTTCGGGTAACGCCAAACGCATGGCGGCAGGCACCGCAATATAGGAGGCACTCGCGCTTAACACGACGAGCAACACAACATCACCTTCAGCGATCGTAAAGAACGATGTAATGCCCAGAACAATCGCTGCGTTGATCAACGGCAGGATAATGCCCCACCCTAAAATCTGCGAGATAGGAAGACCGGAACCATTGACACGCAGGTCCATCAATCGGCGCATCGCGACGATACCCATATCTAATAGAAACAAACAAAGCACGCCGATAAACAAGTCTTGTAAGAAAGGTGCGACCAACACTTTTCCCGCTGGTCCCGATATCCAGCCGACCACCAGACTACCCACAATTAGGAACACAGATCCGTTGAGAAATGAATCTTTGATAAGCTCGCGGGCATCCAAACTATCCCCAACAGCCGAGTCTTGAAAAATTTTGAAGAGCATAAGTCCGATAATAATTGCTGGCGACTCCATGAGCGCCATCGCCGCAACGAGGTAGCCACTCCACTCAATATTGTTCGCATCAAGATAGCTGGTACAAGTGACGAAGGTCACAGCGCTAATAGAACCGAAAGTGGCGGCAGTAGCAGCTGCATCCGCAAGTGTCATTGTTCGTTTGACGAGAAAAAAGACGTACAGCGGAACCAAAATAGACATTCCGAGTGCAATAGAAAGCCCAGTCAGAACGTCAAAATCAAGCTCACTCTGCGCGAGCGCAACACCCCCTTTGAAGCCAATCGCCATGAGCAAATAAAGCGATAAAAACTTGGCAATTTGTTCTGGTATTTCAAGGTCGGAACGCACCAGCGACGCAAGTGCACCAAGAAGAAAGAACAGCAAAGGCGGGGATGTGAGATTGGTAAGGAACAACGCGTCCAAGAATTAGTTCATTTTCGGATCAAATTGATCGGCTCTCGCTTGCACATCAGCTGTGAGCTGATCTCGCCACTGCCGTACTCTGTCACGGACACTCATATCAGTCGCACCGATGATCTGGGCGGCCAATATGCCAGCATTCTTTGCATTGTCGATCGCGACCGTTGCGACTGGAATTCCCGCAGGCATTTGCACAATGGACAGCAGTGAATCCTGACCCTGAAGTTTGGTCGCACTAACCGGCACACCAACCACAGGTAATACCGTCAGCGAAGCTACCATTCCAGGCAAATGAGCCGCCCCTCCTGCACCAGCAATAATGACATTGAAACCCAGGCTTTCTGCTTGTTTCGCAAACTCAAACATTCGATCCGGCATCCGATGCGCGCTGACAATACGCGTCTCCGACTCAATACCCAGTTCCTCTAACACCTGCTGTGCAGGCTTCATAATAGGGAAGTCTGAGTCGCTGCCCATAATAATGGCGATTTTTGGAGCTTTCATGCGATACGTTCCTCGCTGTTAGACAAAGCGCTTAGCGCGCTAGATACAAGACTGGACACCTCGACCAGACTTTTTGCAGTACTCGTGATGTGTCCCATTTTTCGACCCTCTCTTCCTTCAGTTTTACCGTACCAATGTGTGGCAGTTTGTGGGTCAAGATGCCAACAGCTAGCAGGCAGTTGACAGAATCGCTGCATACTATCGTCAAACAAGATGTTGACCATGACCGCAGGGTGTAACTGAGTCACGTCACCGAGAGGAAGATCATGAATCGCCCGTAGATGCTGTTCAAACTGGTTCGTTGAATGTGCCTCAAGTGTCATGTGTCCAGAATTATGAACCCGGGGAGAAATTTCGTTAACCAACAATTCATTACTCGCCGTTAAAAAAAGTTCAATCGCGAACATGCCTACGCCGTCTAATTCTCGGACGATTTCAGCACCCAATGATCGAGCCCGTAACTCAACATCATCAGCTATCTCCGCTGGTGAAAATGCCATTTTAAGCACGAAAGCATCTGTCGAAAACTGCTGTTCAACCAAAGGATATACCGCTATTTCACCGCTAACGTTTCGAGCTACCAAAACTGACAGCTCGCGCTGGTATTCTACAAACACTTCTGCCAATGAAGGCGTCGGCCAAATGGACGCCGCAGAACCCGCCGTTAGTACTTGCACGCCTCGACCATCAAACCCGCCTGTTTGAACCTTCTGCACGAAGGGCACGCCAAGTTCTGCGGCAATGGCATCAAAATCCGGGGGCCCGTTACAAACAACAAATTGACTCGTTGGAAACCCTTTTTGCTGCAACCATTGTTTTTGCACGGCTTTATTTTTAATCAAACGAAGCGTTTTAGGGTGAGGAAAAACATCCACGACCGATTCTGCTTGCAGCGATTCCAATAGAACAAGCGTGCTCTCTGGTACATCTTCAAATTCAAAAGTTATGCTATCAACCGAATCGCAGAGTCGACGTATTGCCGCTTCGTCATCGTAGTCCGCAATGATCACAGCATCGGCTTCTGCTATCGCTGGCGATCCCGGCTCTTTGGTTAACACCGCGGTCGTCATCCCCATAGCACGCGCAGCTTGGCAAAGGTATACACCCAATTGACCGGCGCCGATTATCCCCACTCGTTTTGTCATCTCAGGTCATTTACCACTCTTATCTGACTTAGCCTATCGAAAGGAACATTACGCGATCCATTAGGTAAATCTATTCGTACATATGCACTGATTACTTCGATTTCATCGAACTATCGCTTTTCTAGCGCCGTTCTATCGTCGCCCTAGCGTAGTTCCGGTCTAGTTACAGTGTGGTTTTATGATGGTTCTGTGGAGGCCCACAATGGATCGACTAAAACTTACTGTCCCATCGCTCAAATCGACTTTATCTTATCTTACAAAAAGAGCAAATTACCATTTCAGTGGCACGGACAATCGATCATGAGACACCTGAATTATACCCACCTTATGTACTTCTGGACCGTCGCTCGAGAAGGAAGTATCGCCCGCGCCGCAGAGGTCATGCACCTTACGCCGCAAACCATTAGTGGACAAATCAAGCTCTTGGAAGAATCCATCTCTGAACCCCTTTTGACTAAAGCTGGTCGCGGGCTAGTACTAACAGAAACTGGCCATGTCGTTAAGCAGTACGCGGATGAGATCTTTTCGCTAGGAGAGGAACTGACCTACCGCTTAAAAACGAAGCAAGCCATCATGCCAACCACCATGAACGTTGGTATCGTTGACTCCACACCGAAGCTGGTCGCTTTACGCGTCCTCGAGCCGGCCTTTTCACTTGAAGATCCTATTAAAGTGGTTTGTCGTGAAGGCTCACTGGAACAGCTACTCGGCGACTTGGCTGTACATAAGCTAGACCTTTTGATTTCCGATCGCCCAATACCGACTGGCACCCATGTTAAAGCGTACAATCATCCCCTGGGTTCAAGTGTTATCAGTTTCTTCGCTAGCGAGAAGATCGCACCGGAATATACAGAAAACTTTCCCGCCTGCCTTGAGGGGGCACCACTATTGCTGCAGTTACAAGAGAGCCCAACAAGACGCGCAATTGATGAGTGGCTAGACAATATGAACATCACACCAAACGTCCTCGCAGAGTTCGAAGATAGCGCGCTCCTTAAGGCTTTCGGAGAGGCAGGCATCGGAATATTCCCAGCCCCAGGAGCGATTACTGAGGAAGTTTGCACAATGTACAATTCAGTTTGTCTCGGCAGTTCAGAAAGCGTCGTTGAAACTTACTATGCGATCTCCCCAGAGCGTAAACTTAGGCATCCGGCAGTGCTGAAACTTACAGAACAAGCCAGGCAAAAACTGTTCGTCTAAATCCCTACTTATCTGGTTCGCGACAGTGGACCCAGTCGGCTTCGGCGAATTTCCCTGACCAGACGAGCTGCCGCATCGGCGACGCAGATATGCAGGCCAGTATTGAACATTACTAATTGCAGCTTTTGGCCACTCTTCAATGCTGCTTTAATCTCACAGCGATAGCGCACTTGTTGTGTGGTATTCGACACATCTTCGCCAAGAAATATTTTCAGACCACTCAGCCGCGCTTCAACCGAGTTCAATTGAAGTTGCAAAATTCGTACAATACGGGCATCACACTCAGCATTGCTTTCAATATCTGAAATAATTTTTGGCGTCACATTGGACTCTCTATCAAACAACACCGCTACGTTACCAGCGAATGATCTGCCAACAAGCAGCTTATAGCGCAAAATAAACCAATCAAAACCGAAGCATCGAATAAACTGAACCCTCACACGACACATATCTAGTGGCAGCATTTGAATTTAGCCAAAAGAATTGGCTTTTTAATCCAAGTGGAGATTTTTGATGCCATTCGATGCGCTACTCAGTTCGGCTCAACTCAGGGTAGAACTGCACTAACGGGACAAATTACTGACTGTGGTCACTGCGATACTTGTTTAACACCACCGGAGACATTTGACGGTACCAAGTCTGCGCAGAAGGCACTCTCCACTATTCATAAGACTAGGCAACGATTCGGCGCTAACTATATTGTTGAAGTGTTAAAGGGGTAGAGTCCGATCGCATACTTTGTTTCGATCACCACAAGCTCAGCATTTTTGGTAAAGGCAAAGAATATACCTATGACGAATGGCGCAGCATTGTTCGCCAGTTTCAATGACAGACTGATTCGTTATTCGTTATTAGTTGTGCGGTGTTATCGATGGCAGCTAGCAGCCAAAGGCGAACGTGAAAAATAGATCTGTCCCGTTTAACTATCGATCTCGTTTAACTATCGTTCAACTCAAAGAAAGCTCATTGTCGAGGTTCTATCCGAAGTACATGCCTATCTGTCTCGAATTGATCGAGTATGAATACATCGGTCTCTGCCACCGCCATCGCAGGATGAATTTGTTCACTTCCCTCAAACCGAACGCGAACCCTTGGATCTGCGAGTATGTATTCATACCAAGTACGCTCTTCC
>JBLHQQ010000088.1:0-9347 GCA_047625245.1 Candidatus Azotimanducaceae bacterium | reverse complement strand
CTGCTAACATTCTTAGGGCCTCATCACTATGACTAGCCACTATGACCTCATCGAATGTTTCGCTTTGACCCTCAGTCTTGATTGTTACCCCTAGATCGTGCCGCTCTATGCTGGTCACAGGCGTCGAAAAGCGAATGTCTTGAAGGTGCGGTGCCATCGCTTTGATGTATTGGTTAGAACCGCCTTTTACAACATACCACTGGGGTCGATTCTTAAGGTCTACGAGTCCGTGATTGATGAAGAAGTCTACCAGGGCTCGAACAGGAAAACTGCCAATTGCGGTATCGCCGGTGGACCATATTGCCGCGGCCATGGGGTACAGGTATTGGGTGCGGAAAGCCTTGCCGAAACTGTGCTTCTTTAAGTATTCATCAAGGCTTGCAGTCTCGTGTTGTGGAAGAGACTTAGCCATCTCGTTAAAACGAAGAATGTCTCTTACCATGCCCCAAAAACTTGGCCGTATCAAGTTACGGCGTTGCGCAAAAAGGGTGTTGAGATTATGTCCGTTGTATTCCAGATCTTTGTTTTCGTCTTTAACGGAAAAGCTCATCTCCGTTGGGTCACCGCCGCATCCAAGGTCTGCAAGCAATCTCATAAAATTGGGGTAAGTTCGATCGTTGTAGACGATAAATCCTGTATCAACGGTGACAGATGTCTTATCGACTTCTATTTCGTGGGTGTGGGTGTGACCACCGAGATAATCGTTAGCCTCAAATAGCGTCACCGCATGTTGGTGACGAAGGAGATAGGCACAGGTTAGGCCTGAGATACCACTGCCGATAATCGCTATTTTTGCCATAGGTGTGGAAATCCATCTGCCGCTAGAGTGAGCCCGCTCTGTCACGTACTTTTCGCTCTCATGTACGTAGTAAAACTGCGAGTGGACGTATTGAATTTATTATTGTTACTCTGCTTGCAAAGCTAACCACTACAGAGATGTCGACATGATAGAGAAAATACCTTTTGGTGCAACCGGGCATCTGAGTAGTCGCATCATATTTGGCGCCGCAGCGCTTGGCGGGATGAAGCAAGACAAAGCTGATAGCACTCTTGAACTAGTGCGAACTTATGGTATCAATCACATTGATGTCGCGGCGAGTTATGGTGATGCGGAGTTACGACTTGCTGATTTTTTGAGCGATCATCGTCAGGAAGTTTTTCTAGCCAGTAAGACTGGAGACAGAAAGGGCGCCAAAGCCAGAGAAAGTATTGAACGATCATTAACGAGAATGAAAACAGAACAGCTCGACTTGATTCAATTCCACAATCTCGCTCAGGATGCTGATTGGGACATTGCTATGGGACCCGGTGGAGCGCTCGAAGCTGCCCTGCAGGCAAAAGAAGAAGGATTAGTGCGGTTTATAGGAGTGACCGGACACGGCACTCGTATCGCGGAAATGCACCTAAGAAGCCTGGCACAATTCGACTTTTCTTCTGTGTTACTCCCATACAGTCATATGTCCATGCAAGACGAACAATACGCTGCTGAATTTGAAACACTTTATGAGCTCTGTCAGAAAAATCAGATTGCCATGCAAACCATCAAAGCGATTGCGAAACGGCGCTGGCCGGCGGATTCCGAAGAAAAGAAGTTTAGCTGGTATGAACCCCTGCGAGATACTGCTGCCATCACAAATGCAGTTCACTGGGTGTTGAAACGTCCAGGAGTTTTTCTCAACACCACCAGCGATGCCACCTTATTGAAGCTACTGTTGGACGCAGCTGTCAAATTCCAAACCGCTGATGTCAGTGACGTCGAAATTCGAGTGGCGGCAGAAGCAGAGGCGAACGGCCAGGAACCTTTGTTCTTTCGAGGCGAACTAGATGATGTTCAAGGGCCTAACGGCGTTTCTCGTTGATTCTAACTCAGCTGAATTGGCGCAGTATTCGTATCGCTGCACAGGCTGCGCCGTAACCATTATCGATATTTGTCACAGTGATACCCGATGCGCAACTGACGAGTAGAGCAGCGAGTGCCGTTTCACCATTCCTGGCGGCTCCATAGCCGACGGATGTCGGCACTGCAATGATGCTGGAAGGAATGAGGCCTCCAAGCACAGTCGGCAACGCGGCATCCATACCAGCTATCGCAATGACAATTTTGTGGGACTTAATTTCATCGATTCGATCGAGTAGTCGCCACAATCCTGCAACTCCGACATCATCAATCTTGTTAGCGCCATAGCCGTAAAAGGCAAGTGTGCGTGCAGTTTCTCTCGCAACGGGAACATCCGAGCTTCCCCCCGTCACGATTGCAATATCATTGCAGCCAACATCTGGAAGCGGATTCACCCAGGCAGTTTGAGATTGGAGGTCAAAATCTAGAAGGCCCTCGTAGGATTGTTCGATGTGTTGAAATTGATCGCCACTTAAGCGCGTAAAGAGGAGGCGTTTATCTTGCTCAATTTGTGAGCAAATCGTTAATAGTTGCTGATCAGATTTCCCCTCACAGAATATCGCTTCGCCAATTCCAGTTCTGGACGCTCTATCAAAGTCGAGCAGTACTTCTGAATCCGTCATAACTTATTCTACCGCCAAGGTTTCAATCAGAAAGGCACTACCCCTTTGATAGGGCTCGACACGCACAGCTTCGGTCATATCTTTGAATCCAGCAGCAGAAAAAGCCTCACGAGCTGTACCAATGATGAGATCCATCACATCGTTCAGTGCAGGGTCGCTTTGAGCCGTCTCAAGTTCAATGACTATGCCTTCGGAACGAACCCTGCAACGAACTGCGGTGAGATCTAAATGGCTGGGCATTCTGTCCCACAGTAACTGCTCTACCTGATTAATGATTGGCAACACTTGCGGATTAATCCTAATGCCTGTTTCGATACGACTCGACAGGCAAGGGGCTGCCGGTAGATCTTGAAGGTCACCGAGGGCTAAAGATCTGGCAATATCACGCAACATTGCCTTGGTAATTTGACACTCGACATAGGGATGGCAAACCTGGTGCTCCTGGGCAGCGGTTAGCCCGGGTCTATAGTCACCCAGATCATCAAGGTTGGTTCCCGACAGGACCAGACCCGATGTGTTCTGGACGATTGTGTCGTAAAGATTGGTTTTGCAGAAATAGCATCGATTAGCGGGGTTGGCCAGATACTCTGGATCCTCTATTTCACCGGCATCAATGATGTGCAGCCGCCATCCTTCGGATTTCGCGTAACGTTGAACTCGTTGAGTTGCCTGGGCTGGGACAGCGGGGGAAACCGCATGGAAAATTCCGATGCCAGGATTGTGTCGATGCCCCAAGACTGCCAGGGTCATGCTATCGACTCCGCCGCTAACAGCAATTGCCGCAGGGCCCAGATTAGCTAAATAGGCACTTAGCCTTTGTTCAGGCGCGATCATAAGTCTGAGTCATCCAAAGATTCTAGTCGGCGACGAATATTCGCTTGTTTCGCGAATGATTCGGTTTGTTTTAAGTCTTCCATTTCTGCCTTGATGGTTTTCCCACCGGGACGGTCTGCGATCTTTACTCGATACTGCTTGTTCTCCAAGCTCACATGACTCATCTGCCGGTTGAGGATATGTCGTTGCACCTGGGTATGCCGCAATCCAAGTGTGGTTGTAAGCTGGAAGCAACGGGTCGCCAAATCATCGATTGATTTGCCATCAAACAGTATTCTAATACCATGACACAGTCGGTTTTTTTTGCCATATGCGGCGTACTGAATAATATCTAGTACACCTTGAGTTTCATGAATTTGATCTATGGCCGCTGCCAGTTGCTCGGGAGTTTGGTCATCGATTTCGAATTCAAACTGGTGGATCGTTTCTGAATGCCATGGCATCTCAATGGCCTCGCTTGTTTTTGATGCATCTAGCACTAGCATTCTCAGTGCATTTGAAATGCGGGGAAACTTTTTCGTCCCAAAACCAAAACCCTGATTCACCAGATGTCCTGAGGGGCGAGAAGCCGGCGCCAAATACTTCAGAATCGCTGCGCCGGTTGGAGTGATTCGTTCCCCTTGTATACCGTCGTCAACAAACTCAAAGCCCTTTAAGATAAGAGCAGTTGCCGGGGCCGGAATCGGTAGCATGCCGTGTGCAGTCTTCACCTGGCCCCCACCCAGAGGTAATGCAGAACAACTGCACGAGGTTATTCCTATCTTATCGATGAGAAAGCTGGCGCAGACAATATCGGCAATTGAATCCCAGGCACCCACTTCATGGAAGGCAATATGTTCAACAGGTTTATCGTGAATAGCAGCTTCGGCAACCGCGATAATATGAAAGATCCGCTGGGCAATATCTTGGGTCCCTTCGTCTAGTGAGGAATTTTTGAGTAGTGTTCGTATCTCACTGTAATGACGATGATGATGGCCCTCAGCATCCTCAGCTGGCTTTACAGAGAACTGGTAGCCGGACAGGATTCCATCATTGTGAGGTCCGGATTCTAGTTCAACGAGCCCAGGAAAGCCTGCCCGTTCGATTTGCAAAGGCAGCTCGTCAGCAAACTCGGGAAAACAGTCCAGGGCAGCAGCGATAAACATGTCGCCGGAAATCCCGCCAACAAGATCGAGGTGTATGTGCATAGATTCAGCCGAGCATTACGTGGGTTGGACCGCACAATCTGGCGACATCAATACCGTGACTGCAGGCGTCCTGGCAGGGTGATCCATCGCAAGATAGGCAGGCGTTTGCATTACTGGCGATCATGTTGTACTCGCGCTTAGCGAATTCCAGATCACCATAGTCCGTCGCATACATCCGTGTTCTGAGCACATCAGAAATTTCTACACCATAAGGGCAGGCGCCGGAACAATCATTACAGGCGTGTCGACAATAGCTCATGTTCGTTAGTCGCGCATACTGCTCAAGCAGTTCGAGATCAACTTTGGTGAGTTGCCGTTGCCCCGAGGCGCCAAGGTATTCATCAATGTCTGCTGGGCTGGTCATCGAAATAATCGATGCATCGACGTTGGGTAGTGAATGAACCCACTTAAAGGCCGCCTGAGCATAGGTTACGCCGTCCTTCTCGAAGGGTCGCATGTCGTTCAATTTAGCCCCTCTCAGTACCTTCATAGCAATCACACCGACATCAAGGTTTTTGGCTTTGTCCATGACTCTAGGTAAGTCTGGTTGGTTGGCGACAAAGTCGAAGGATCGAGTGAACTGCTCATAAAAAGCTGGGTCCTGACCAAAGTTGTGGGCCACTAGTAAGACATCAACAAGATCGTTGTCTAACGCATAATCAACACAGTTGATCAGATTTCCGGCATGACCGGAGATGCCAGTCCAGGAGATCTTGCCTTGTTTTTTGGCCTGCTCGGAAAATTCAAACCATTCGTCGTTCTGCAGCCGAGCAATATCGTTGACTGCGTGATTAAAAAAGATTTCGACGTGATCTGTTTGGAGTCGTCGTAAACTGCCTTCAAGGTCATTCATGATCTGGCGGCGACTTGTCTTAGCTCCGACATGTGCTTTTGTCGCGAGATAAACTTGATCGCGTTTTCCCTTTAAGGCATTGCCAATAACGCGCTCTGAATCACCTCCAGTATAACTTTCGGCAGTGTCGATATAGTTCACCCCCCGATTCAGTGCGTGATCAACAAGATGCTCTTCGCCAGGTCTTAGGCGAGATGAGCCAAAGGAAATATCTGAGATCTTAAGATTGGTACGGCCTAGCCTGCGATAAGCTTTAACAGTCTTACCGTCGTCGCTTGCTAGAGCATTCACACTTAGGCTGCCACTGGTGGCGAGCCCCGTGAGAGCACTGATCTTCAGGAAGGAACGTCGATCGATAGGCGTCGTCATAATAAGATCTCCTCTTGTTGGGCTACTTTAGCAACGCCTACCCTGAATAAAAAGCTTGAATAAAAAGCCGCATTGACACCGATTCGCCAGTGTAAGCTACCTGTTTATCACACCTTTTTCGGCAAGTTGATCCAAAGTCTTGTCGTCAAAACCAGCAGCTTTTAGAGTGGCGCGAGTGTTTTCGCCCAGAGTCGGCGCCCGATGTCTCGGCTTTACTTCTGTATTAGCAAATCGCATAGGGATGTTTACCGTACGGTAAGGACCAAGTGCTTCGTGGTTCAATTCAGGAAACAAATTTATCGCCTCAGCCTGGGCGTCTGCAGCGACTTCATGCAATGCCAGAACGGGGCCCCAAATCAATCCAGCTTGGTCAAAAATCTTACCCCATTCGTCCCGAGTTTTTGCCGCAAGCGCCTCATCTATGAGTGGCACTAGTTCGTTCATTAGGCGGAACCTTGACCGAACGTCGATTAATCTTTCATCCTCAAGCCACTCAGGTTTCTCGATCGCTTTACAGAACATTGGCCAGTAACGGGTTTCTGGCATATTAAATACGACCCATTTGCCATCTCCGCAGGGATAACGGTTCGCAGTGGGCAAAAATAACTGTTCCCGAGACCGTTGACGAACCGGTGCATGGTCCATAGTTGTCACGGCATAGTCTGTTGCCTGGGTCCAAACAGCGGCCTCATAAAGGGAGGTCTCGACGACTTGGCCTTCTCCGGTTTTGTCAGCGACTCGTAGGGCCGCCATTATTGAACCGAATAGCGCCAGACCTGTGGTGTGGTCACCCTGGGCTGGCCGCGCCATTGGTACAATGCCATCAGCACCTTCGCGCATAGAGTCATACAGTCCGGAGCGACCAAAGAAAGCGGTGACATCAAATCCCGGACGCCAGGCTTCAGGCCCGGTTGTGCCGTAGCCGGTGAGGGTCGCATGAACCAACTTTGTGTTCAGGGCGAGTAGCGTCTTGGGGTCCAGACGGTATTTGGCTTGTCGCTGAGCCAGTAGGTTACAAAGAAAGATGTCAGCACTTTCGACCAATTTGTGGACCAGATCTATCCCTTCGGGCTTGGTAAGATCGACACAAATGGATTCTTTGCCGCGATTGTCGACATCAAACTGGAAGTCGTATGCCTTTAGCGCTACATCATCGATTTTTGGTGGACGGCCACTACTTCGCATCGGATCGCCCGTAAGAGGTTCGATTTTAATGACCCGTGCGCCCATATCGGCCATGATCGCTGCGGCGCTTGGCGCCGCCATCCAATTGTCGATTTCAACAACGGTTATATCTTCCAAAGGTGCGCGCACTAAGCTCTTCCTGAGTTTTCAAAGAACTTATATTACCATGCTAATCCAACATTTCTTTATGAGTATCAAACGACATGGAAGATGTTATTCGAGCTTTTCATTTTAGTGACCTGTATATGCTCTATCGTATATGTCTATTAACCGGTGCAGATGGTGAAGATGCGTCTGGGACGATCGATAATGAGATTCTTGGGCACTATTTTGCGGCGCCCTACGCGGTGTTGGAGCCTGAGCGGTGCCATGTTTTGACTGTGAACGGTGCAACGGCTGGCTATATCCTCGGGACGGGACACTCAACAGATTTTGCCCTGCGCTGTGAATCTAGCTGGTGGCCTCAGTTGCGGGATAAATATTCGGTCCCCTTGGATGAAGATCAATCTAGAGAAGCTATACTGATCAGAGCGATACATCGAGGATATGAGGCACCTGCCTGTGCTAAGGAATACCCAGCTCATCTACATATCGACCTGCTACCAGAAGCCCAGGGTCGCGGTAACGGTTCCCGTTTGATCACCAAATTCATCAAAAACCTAAAGCAACTTAAGATCCCCGGTCTTCACCTTGGTGTCAGTAAAGGTAACAGTCGGGCGCTGGCATGGTATCCAAAGTTTGGCTTTGAAGTGGTCGAGGAAACAGACTCAGAGGTTACCTTCGGTCTCCGCTTGTAGTTGTTTTATTAATGCTTCTATGCGGCCGAATCCTTGGACTTCATGTGCATAAAAAGCTGACGATCATGTCGGCTGGTTGCCGATAATCTCCCCTCCCGTACCCAGGGTTGCCACGCGGGCGGGCGGGCACCCTCGGGTTGATCACCCATGACTGTGACCCGTTGAATGACTCTCTCACCCTCAAAGTCGTTCAGGACAAAATGTTGGGTGCAGCGATTGTCCCACATCGCAATCGTGCCTTCTGTCCATTTATATCGGACAGTAAAACGGGGGTTTTTGACCCAGGCTGTCAGGTAGGAAAGCAGCATCTCGCTTTCTGTTGCGTTGGTTTCCACGATTCGCCTCGTAAAGTGCTCGTTGACATAAAGTGTCTTTTTACCCGTCACTGGATGAACCCGAACAACTGGGTGGATTGCCATCTGGTCAGGCCGGTTATGGGGTAGGGCGTCATGTAGTGCAGTCAAACCTTCACACAATTGCTGCATAGGCTCAGAAAGTTCATTGAAAGCCTGGCAAAGGTTTGTCCACATCGTGTCACCTCCAACGTCGGGACATTTCACCATCTTTAGAATGGACATAAGCGCAGGCTGCTCTTGAAATGTAATGTCGGTATGCCATTCGTCAGCAACACCACCTTCTGATGCCGTGAGTTCAAAGATCTCGGGATATCCATCGATTGGGTTTGAAAGATTAGGATGTCCCTCGAGTTCACCGAAGTAGCGACCCAGTGCGACGTGCTGGGCAGTATTCAGGCTCTGGCCAGGAAAGAACAGCACCATGTGCTCGCAAAGTGCCGCCTTAATTTCTTCTACCATGGCGTCATTGGCTTCTGTCAGATCGACGCGGGTGATTTCTGCGCCGAGAGATCCAGATAATCGTCTAATGTTCCAGTTTTTTGAACTCATAGGGTCAACCTCATCAAGATCAAGGTAATATAGACCAGTCTCCCTTGTTGGCAAAACCTCTATCTTATGCGAGCACTCTGGATTGAATCCCAACAACTATCGCTTCGTGAAATTGAACCGAAAAAGTTAGAAGACACAATTGAAGTAGCTGTCAAACTGGCTGGAATTTGCGGTACCGATCTCGAGCTATTAAAAGGCTACTACGACTTTGTTGGAGTGCCTGGTCACGAGTTTGTTGGGGAGATCGTGTCAGGCCCGGACGCCGGCAAAAGAGTCGTAGCGGACATTAATTTCGGCTGCGGACTGTGTTCTGTTTGTTTGACTGGGTCCCGTCACCATTGTCCAAGTCGACAGGTTTTAGGCATCAAAGGCGTTTCAGGTGCTTTTGCAGAAACAGTCTATATACCGAAACAAAATCTAATCCCTGTGCCAGAACACGTGACTGACTGGCAAGCTGCTCAGGCAGAACCGCTCGCTGCAGCGCTGCAGATTTTGGAGCAGGTTACTCTTGCCGGATCTGTGCTGGTTGTTGGTGCAGGTCGACTCGGCAGGATGGTGGCACGGGTCGTAAGCGCTTTTACTCCAGAAGCTGACCTGAGTGTCTGCATGAGGCGCGATAGCCCTTCTTTACGAGAAGAATTTCGATGTGTCAGCGTTGCTGAAGTGAATGCCAATACTTATGATTTTACAATTGATT
>JBLHQQ010000087.1:0-9391 GCA_047625245.1 Candidatus Azotimanducaceae bacterium | reverse complement strand
CTGCAGCGTGTCTGCAGCGACCTGCTCCATAGCCAGTAGTTTTTCGTGCAATAGCTTTGGATTAATGTTCGCCACCACAAAATCGGCAGTAAGCGTTTCTCCGCTAACTAGAACAATCCCCTCGGCTGCATTATCTTTGACGCCAATCCGGCTGACAGGGCTGTTGGTTCTGATTGTGACTCCAAGTAATTCTGCCTCTCGAGCCATTGCCTGGGTGATTGAACCCATTCCGCCTCTGGCATGCCCCCAGGTACCTGACTTGCCGTGAACGCCACCAACAACGTGGTGCAAGAGGACATAAGCCGACCCTGGCGCAAAGGGGCTGTCAAAGTGCCCGACGACAGCGTCAAAGCCGAACACAGCCTTGATTGGATCAGATTCGAAGTATTCGGAAAGGTACTCGTCTGCACTAATGGTGAATAGCTTCAGCAGCCTTCGCTTCTGGGCTGGATTCAGAGCTGCGAATTGTCTGGATAACTGGAATGCTTTGAAGAGGTCTGCAACACCTCCAGATGCCGCCATTGGTGGCGTCTGTAACATCGCCCATCTGATGAGGGGAACAATCTCTTCAAGGTCAGAATAGTAGCGAGAAAGCGCCTTGGCATCCTCTTTCGAGAATTTCGCAACCTGCTCTTCGGTTCGTGTGATGTCGGGAAACAGGGCGAGATATTGACCGTCGGGCAGCGGCAAAAAATTACTCACGGGTCTTTCGAAAATCTCCAATCCATGGGCTTCAAGATTGAGGTCAGCCATAACTTTGGGGTGAAGTAGGCTCACCGTATAGCTTGCCGTCGAGTTTCTAAAGCCTGGATGAAATTCCTCAGTAACCGCAGCGCCACCGACAATACCTCGAGCTTCTAACACAGTGATGTCGTGTCCAGCTCTGGCCAAATAGCAGGCTGCAACTAGGCCATTATGTCCTCCGCCAATGATGACGCCGCGCTTTTTGCCCATGCTTATTTGCTCATTTACGATTGTTGAAAAAGACCCTACAGGTCATGTCTACTTTGACCTGTAGGGCCATCTCGTGTAAGTTTCGCCGCTTTCCTCTTACCATTCAGATGCCTCCCAATGTGGCCAGGCAACTTCTCGAGCACACGACTTTGACAGATTCTGCAGAACAGACGACGGACAGTACCGTTCGTGAAAAACCCCAACTCAGTATATGGGAATTGGCTTGGCCGGCGATACTGAGCAATCTACTTTTCGCGATTATCGGCATTGTTAGCATCAAAATGATCGGCAGCCTCGGTGCCTCAGCTATTGCATCAGTGACCACTGGTCATCGAATTTTCTTCGCTTTGCAGGCTATCCTCATGGCGGTTTCTGCTGGCACAACAGCAATGGTAGCCCGCTCCTGGGGAGCAAAAGATTATGAAGAGGCGGCCCGGGTAACAAGTGTATCCCTATGGATAGGTAACGCTGTGGCCCTTGCGCTAACGATTCCTTGTTTTTTCTTCTCAGTACAGATCGCCGGAGTGTTTGGTTTGGATGAGGAGACCACTCAACAGGCTGGCGAGTTCATTCGCTACTTGAGTGTTTTCAATGTTGCTTTTGCTATCAACATGATCCTTTCTGCGGCTCTGCGTGCCGCTGGGGATACGAGAACGCCGCTGTGGATTGGCGTAATCACTAACATTGTGAATGTCATCCTGGTTTATGTTCTGGTGTTCGGGCAGTTTGGAGTGCCTGCCTTTGGCGTTCCAGGAGCCGCCCTTGCGAATGGCATATCGTTTATGTTCGGTGCAGGGATTCTCCTGATGTTGTGGTATATGGGCAAACTCAAGGTAGGTGTTGGCGGCAAGGGATCGATTAATCAACGGCGGGTTCGACAACTAGTCGATATCGGTTACCCAGCAGGCGTTGAACAAGTGGTGTTCCAGGGTGGTTTTATCGCTTTTCTCTGGCTTGTGGCTTTTTATGGCATGGCACCATTTGCAGCCTACGGTATTGGGGTTCAGATACTGTCTCTCTCTTTCGTGGTTGGTTTTGGTTTTTCTATTGCAGGGGCGACGCTTGTTGGACAGCACCTTGGTGCTGGGGATCCACAAGGTGCGACCGAGCAAGGCTGGAAAGCAACTGGATACGCTATCGTCAGCATGACAGCGCTGAGTGTGGTGATCTTTATCTTCGCTGAGCCCATTGCTAGATTCTTGATTGACGATGACGAAGTTGTTCGCCTGACAGTAATATTCATTTATATTCTTGGTATTGCGCAACCTTTGATGGCAATTGAGTTTAGTTTAGGAGGTTGTTTAAGGGGGGCAGGGGACACTCGCTTTCCATTAATGACAACAATGGCCGGCCTGATTGGAGTTCGAGTCGGACTTGCAGCGTTGTTTGCCTGGCTTGGATTTTCTGTGATTTGGATATTCGCGGCGTTAATTGGTGACTACATCGTAAAAGCGGCTATGTTGGTATACAGGTTCCATTCAGGTAAGTGGCGTCAGATATTTAGCGAATCTGAATCTAAGTTTGCTCGTTACAATTAGAGGAGAAAAATTGACTCGTGATGTTTAGTTGGAATAACAAACAACGCGCGATCTACGTAATACACCTGGCCTTTTTGTTAATGGTGATCGTGCCTTTCCTGCTCTGGGATCAGGCGACCCATGCTTTCGTGACACATTACCTCGTCCAAGCAGGGGATTTGGAGATCGCAAGTATGGTTATCATGCTCCTCACACTGGATGTCTTTTTCCCTGTTCCATCAAGCGTCGTCGGTACCGTAAGTGGACTCCTATTAGGTTGGGGATTTGGGTTTTTAAGTACATTCATAGGTTTGATGTTAGGTAGTCTTGTTGGTTTTGCTGTAGGCCATCTTTTTCGCCACACCTTCTTCCATCGCTATTTTGCGGATGATGAATTTCGTCAGGTTTCCTATGACCTGGCCAACTATGGATTTTTGCTGCTGATTGCTTTTCGCGGTATACCCATTCTTGCAGAGATGAGTGTGCTTGCATCGGGCTTCCATCGTTATTCATTTAGCTGGTTTTTCATCGCGATGCTGTTTTCAAATTCTATCCTCGCAGCGATTCATGCTTATCTGGGTGTGAATGCAGCCAATACCGATTCAGACTATTTTTTCGCTTTATCATTTCTTGTTGTACCTGTAGCGGGTTACGCTTTTCGTTTGTATTTGAATCAGCGGCAAACTAACGTAATAGAAAGCTAAAACCACTCTTGATTGACTTCGAGATAATTGGGGGTAATATGCTCCGCATCAATCAATTGAACAATAATTTACCGATTATCTAACGATCATCTAACGACTATTTAAATATGACTCCTTACCCACCCATTTATCGCATGCTCGATATGCATCAGACCACACTCGTTAAATCGACTGTCGCGCTGATTTGCATTGATTTTGCGTGGGGTCACAATTTGCATTAGGGTTTGAGTCAATTCAGTTTATTAAAAAGCCCCTGGTGCAAAACACCCGGGGCTTTTTTTTGGCCGTAAGAACGTTGGCGTTGAGTAGTAGCTATGGAAAATAAGTTAAAAAGAAACATACCGATCCTTTACCTGTTTATGTTCTTCTGGCTGTCGCTGGTGATCATTCCTGTGATGGTGCCATTTTTTCAGTCTCGCGGCTTAAGCGTTGCGGATGTCTACTATTTGCAGGCCTTCTTCGCCTTAATCGTAGTTCTTTGCGAAGTCCCCTCGGGATACATTGCCGATGTGTACGGCCGCAAAACCGCTTTGGTTGTTGGCAGTGTGTTTCACGCTGCTGGCTTCACCTGGTTGTGTTTTACGGAGAGCTTTGTTGGTCTGTTGGTTTTTGAAGGTCTGGTGGCTGTCGCGATAAGCCTGTTTTCCGGGGCTGATCTTTCCATGCTCTACGATACCCAAGAAGCTCTCGAACACGGCCCGGAAGAGAAAACCCGCGGAATCGCTAATATGCGGTTTGTTAAGTCAGTTGCGGAAGGCTCTGCGGCGTTGTTGGGAGGTTTTTTAGTGATCTACTCTTTCGACGCAGTGGTACTTGCTAACGCGATATTTGCCTGGGGTCCACTATTGCTAGTTTTCTTCTTAACAGAACCGCCGTATAAGAAGATGGAAACTAAGCAGCCATTTGTAAACCTTAAGGGTATTGTTAGATTCCTATATTTTGGTGATGATCTGTTGCGCCTGATCTGCTTGAACACCACGGTATTTGGCCTCGCGACTTTTTATGTTATATGGATGTTGCAACCCTATTGGCAGGAGCAGGGTATTCCGCTCTCGTATTTCGGCTTATTGTGGGCAGCCCAGAGTTTTGTAATTGCAGCAGCAAGTAAGCTGTGTGTGCCAATGGAGAAGCGTTTCGGGCCAGTCATTCTATTGGGCTGCATGGGAATCTTGCCCATCGTCGGTTATCTGGGGATGGCATGGGGAGGCGGCATTGTAGGCATTGCCCTCAGTTTTGCTTTCTTTATTAGTCGTGGTTTGAACCAAGTGATTCTGTCCGATGCTCTGAACAAGCGAACGCCGAGCAGTTTTAGAGCAACTGCCAACTCGATGGTGTCGTTTATGTTTCGTGGCATCTATATCGTCACCGGACCAATGATCGGGTTTCTGATTAGTTGGCAAGGAATGACCGTGACGCTAACGGTTTTGGGCGGGCTTGTCGCCGTTGTTTGTGTGTTGTCCTTAAGACCGTTGTTGCGAGCAGTACGCGCACTGACAGTAGTATCTGCCGTTGCAGTTTCTGGAAGTTAGTCGAAATTCTGCAATCTGCCTTTGCAACACGTAACGTCTGGAGGAAATGTTAACCGCGCGAGGGCCTGAGTCAGGCAATCTTTGAGAGTACAGTAAGATATCTAGGCAGAGAAGTAGGTCACGCATTGGAAATAGCAGACTGGATAATTAACTGAAACATTGCGGCCATCTGCGGATGGTCGCAAACCGGTCACTAGCCGATGGGGTTGTTGGACACCATTTTCCGGAATAGACTGCCTTATCCTATATTTTCACTAGTAGGCAGTCTGACGGCTACCTATTAAATTGTTAGGTGACCCATGGAAACATTAAGTAAATGGTAGAATTCCAAGTTCACGAACCGTTATTGACTTTGTTCTTGATGTAAACGCTTATTCCTTCAGTTCATGCGGAGCGAAAGTGTTGGCCTCAAGGGGTCTTGGGACATTCACGCCTCAGCGCTCACATTCTCAACCCTTGCTATGCTACTGCTTATCGACAGTCTATCTGAATCGACGCTCTTGATGATTGTCACAATACTTTTGGCTTTTACGCAGGCGTGTACGATGATTTGGCCTGGATGGCAAATTCGTGCGCTTAGTAAAGAGGAGGTTCCCAACTCGATTCGAATTGACATGTTCTCGTTGCTTGAATTGGCCGTCTTGTACGAATTGTATGGCATCTTGTTTCAACTCCAGATGCTATCGGCAATCTATGTTGTCGATCCCGCCATGTCTTTTGGCGTTGGATTATTTCATTTTTGTGTTCTTGTGCTTTTCATTTAAACTTCGACATAGAGCACCTGATACCCGACGACTAACCTGCAAATTTACTGTCTAAACAAATTAAGGAAAAAATATGTTTGGCTGGACGGGCAGAGGATTCGCAGAGGTAATCGGCCTAATAGGGATAATGTGTTCACTCCCTGTATCAACCTGTTCCGATAACGGCGCTGGTTTTATGTGGTGTATTGCCCACCTGGTTAGAGTGTTGTGAGCACAATAGGCTTATTTTTTGTGATAACCATGGTGTATTCATACTGAGCGGAGAAATTGCCTACCCCTGTCGTCAGGGTCCAACCATCATCTTCGGTATGTGTTTTCTCAGCGCCGGTGGAAAGAAAGGGCTCGATTGTAATGACCTGACCTTCCTTTAAGACGCGTTTATCGGTTGTGTCGTGAAAGTTTGCGATAAATTGTGGTTCATCGTGAAGACTTCGACCTATGCCGTGACTTCCCAAATCTTTCAAAGTCACAAAACCGGCTCGACGCGCGGTCTTGTCTATCGCTCGACCAATTTGATTGATGCGCGCGCCGGCTTTTGCAGCCGCCATCGCTCGGCGTAGCGCCTTGCGGGTAGATTGGCACAGGTATTCCATCTTTGGGTCAACAGGTGGCACCAAGAAAGTTCCTCCCGTATCACCAAAGTATCCGTTCAATTCAGCGGATACATCAATGTTGACGACATCGCCTTCCATGACCCGTCGATCGCCAGGAATGCCGTGGGCCGCCTCTTCATTGATGCTGATGCAGGTATAGCCTGGAAAGTCGTAAGTGACCATCGGTGCAGACTGAGCACCATATTTGTCTAAATTCTGTTGGCCGACTGCGTCGAGTTCTCGAGTGGTCATACCCACTTCGAGTTGTTTGCTCATCAGTATTAATGTTTCGTAGACAATCCGGCTGATCGCGCGCAAATGTTTGAGATCGTCTTCGTTTTCTATGGTCATCGCAGTTTCCTCTAAAGAAAGATTATCGCATAGCGCCAGTGGCGGGTAACCCCTTCGGAAGGTAACATGGACGCTTCAGAAGCGTTTGAGTATGGCAACGATGACAAAACCATTGCTACTAGTGACGTTGGTGATTCTGCTGCTGCAGAGTTGCGCGTCAATGGGGCCAAAACCTGCCGAAGCAATATTAGGTAGCTGGCAAACCACCATTGGTGTCTTCCCATTGGTCGTCACCTATGGGGCCGATACCGTCAAGTCTGGCAGCAATCCAGCAATTCCTTATGAACTATCCGGCAATGAACTGACCTATGCGGACGGCGGAAAGCAAGTGAGGCTGGTGTCTTTCAACTCTGAAGGTGAAATGATTCAGCTGGACCCAGTCACGGGCACAGAACATAAATTCGCAAAGCTGCCCTAAAACCTGCTCCTGCTCTGGTGGGATTGTGACTGTATAAAGATACAGTTATTATGACGTTTCTATTCGAATTGAGACCAGCATTACGTCATGGTCGATGACCTTCCCACAGGCTATTACCTGGATAACTTTCAGTACCTGATTGAGTTCGTGCAGAACAGATACACCGATATACTGAGTGATTCTGAAACGGGTTTTTGTCGCGCATTTGGTGGACTAGATCTGGGTGAACAGCGTCTCTATGTCCGGTTGATCAGTCGTAAAGGTCCGTACTTCCGTTCCGACAAGCTTCACTACGATGAGATTGACGACATCGATCATACTCTGCATCAGCTGATTGAGCGCGGTTTCGTTGCTCGTAACCACGTGGAGTCCCCAGAGCCCTGGTTACATCTCGCCACCCGACTCGAAGTGCTAAGTCATTTTACTATTGATAATCGCGGATCCAAAAAGGCAGAACTCTGTAATGAAGTCGCTCAATGCTACAACGTTGGAGATATCCAAAGCAGCTTACCTTTCGATCTGCTAGAACCGGCCCATGAAGCCACCCTCAGAGTGTTTAGATTACTGTTTTTCGGTAATCTACATCAGGATCTAACCGAGTTCGTTCTTAGAGACCTCGGCATTAGCCCCTATGAATCCTATGTACTGGATGCCTCAGGCAGATATTTCGATCAACGAGCGATTGTCGATGCTGTGCTGGAAGCCTATCAAATACAGGATCTTGCCTATGCCGTAATCGAGCAACCAGATTTAAGTTTGGCTGATTTTGCTGAAGCTTATTTGCTGGGTATAGAGGCTGAAGATGCACAGTTATCGCGCCGTTATAGCAAGATTCTCAATAGGGTCGCGAGACAGTTAGAACGTGAATCCTGCGATACGCTCGCATTAAAATTGTATCAACAGTCTCACCTTGGCCCGGCAAGAGAGCGTACAACTCGATTGCTCGCGGCTATCGGTCAACCAGACCAAGCTTTGCAACTTTGTCAGCAAATCACGGCGGCACCTCAAACAGAGGCAGAGTTTGAGTTTGCAGTGAACTTTGGAGTAAGGCTCGCACGCAAGCATCGTCTGCCAGAGAATGGCTTGCCCGCGAAACAAGAGGATCTGTATTCGGTAGAGAACATACTTTTAGCCCAGATTGAGCATCAAGGGGTAGAGGCAACCGTCGCCACTTGGCTAGCTGAAAATGGTGGTGTCGCGCTCCATGTAGAAAATGGGTTGTTACCAGGGTTATTTGGTTTGTATTTTTGGGACATTATTTTTGCGCCAGTCAGGGGTGTTTTCTTCAATCCTTTTCAACGCGGTCCTGTAGATTTATTCACGGATCAGTTCATTCAGACGAGACGATCGCAAATAGAACAACGATTGTCTGAGTTAGACAATTCGTCACAGGTAGAGCAGCGCATACAAAACGTCTATCGTGAAAAGTTAGGTCTTGCTAACCATTTTGTAATGTGGAGAACACTAAGCCCCGAGCTGATTTCCCTTAGCTTAGAATGCATCAAGCCTGAGCATCTTCGTTTGATTTTCTCTCGACTACTTCGAGATTTAAAAGAGAACCGCAGCGGATTTCCCGATCTTGCAGTGTTTCCGTCGACGGGAGGCTATGAATTTGTTGAGGTGAAAGGTCCGGGCGATACACTTCAGGCTAATCAAAAACGTTGGCTCAGATTCTTCTACGATAACGACATTCCAGCTCGAGTAGTGAATGTTTCATGGCTGCCATGACCGCGTCAAAGAACAACGTCCCGATTAAACAAGCCGTTAGGCAGGTAAAGATCAGCGTAAAGTCTCTGGTTCAAAGAGTTGAGCAATCAGGGGACATTCATTTTCGATTTTCTGCAAGAAGCAACGCGATTGACGGTATTCGTGGACACCAGAAACTCCAAAAATCGAGAGGTGAGCACTATCAGGCAGAGCAGGCTGTCTCGGATATTGTCCAATACCCTGAGTTTGAATTACACATCAACGGTAGGGCTGATGGCTGCTTTAACGATCCTGATAACTTTATTGTTGAAGAGATCAAAACCATTCGGGTAGATCTTCGAAAACTGCCAGACCCGATCAAGAAGGTACATTGGGCCCAGGTAAAAGTTTACGGCTACCTACTCGGACTCGAGCAGGGTGTGAGTGAGTTAACACTTCGTTTGACCTATTTTAATCTAGATGAGGCAAAGGAGTACTGCTTTGATGACCACTGGACCTTGGCAGCTCTCGCCAATGAGTATCGTCGGCTAGTAGATGGTTACGCGAAATTTGCACAGCGGATGTTCGATTGGCATCGAGTCCGCGATCCGAGTATTGAAACGATGACACTTCCATATGGGGAGTTTCGGCGTGGCCAAAGAGAAATGGCAGTGTCTGTGTATCGTGCGCTGCAATCGAAACATCAGCTGGTTATGCAAGCCCCGACAGGGATTGGTAAGACACTAGGAAGTTTGTTTCCAGCAGTTAAGGCGCTGCAGGAAATGGACTACCAACGCCTGTTCTATTTGTCTGCTAAAACTTCTGGACAAAAGATGGCGGTCTCGGCAATTCAGGACATGCGAGACCAGGGCTTG
>JBLHQQ010000086.1:0-9476 GCA_047625245.1 Candidatus Azotimanducaceae bacterium | reverse complement strand
TCTGGGTAATACGCTGTAATCATCTTGTTCGTAGTGTCGCTTCTTGATATCGACAATTTTTCTACCGGCCTCTAGAAACAGTTCTTCTCTATCCTTTTGGGTTGCGAGTAGGGAGCCTTTATCTGGCGACGCGAGGCCGAGGACTTCCGTCAAGCAGTTCATAGAGTTTGCATGTAAACATGCCGGAACAGCTTACGCAGGTTAGGCATGCGGACTTTTCGTATTTGTCCAAATCTTCGTCTGTCATCTTCTCATCGGCAGCGACAACAATGGCGTGCATTAGATTGGTATTGCGATTGGCCAGTTTGGCGCGGCCTGCTTCCATTGGGCCGCCAGAGATAAAAATGGTGGGGATGTTAAGGCGTAAAGACGCGTTCAACATTCCAGGCGTGATCTTGTCGCGGTTGGAAATACAGACCATGGCATCGGCGATCGCAATGATTGGCTTGTTAAAGTCCTCGGTTTCCATCCCCGTCGCCCGCCATGTTGCGGCCTTGGGTTGAAGTTTTGGATCGATATCTTGGCATGCCGGTCTCCAGATGGTTCTACTGGACCGCGGTCTCAAATAATTTTGAATTTCGTTGATAGTTAAACAAATTTTGTCGCTCGATGGGTAAGTCCGATAAAGCGGTTTCGGTGAAGCCGCGCTCAGTAAACCAATGGGCTGTATGAGTGGTTAAGACAAACAATCGATGAAACTTCTGCTCATGGGCTTTGCGTTTAATAGTGTCCAGCAGCACGTCACCACGAGTGCCATCTCGGTATTCCGGGTGAGTCACGAGGCAAGCGAGTTCTGCGTCCTGACCGTAGCCGTAAAGTGCTGCACAGCCGACGATTGTGCCGTCTCGATCTATGACGATGAATCGGTCTATTTCGGATTCAAGGCGTTCTCGTGAACGTTTAACAAGGATGCCTTCGGCTTCGAGGGGTTCTATCAAATCGATAATCCCGCCAACATCATCTGCCGTCGCAACCCGGACTTGCTCGTAACTCTTGCGTACCACCTGAGTACCAACCCCATCTCGGGTGAACAACTCATTTAGTAAAGCACCGTCAGCAGCAAGATCCAGAAGATGGCAACGATCCACACCCTTTAAACAGGCGCGGCGGGCAATTGACAAAGGATCGTGGTGAGTCAAATTGTTGGTATCGATATCACTCACCTGAATTTCGTTAACGAGGGAGCCAGACTCTTCCCTGAAATCACTATCGATGAGAATCAGCTTGTCTGCCATGAGCGCGCCGGCAACGTCACCGGCGACCTCTAGAGAATTGATATTGAATACTTCACCCGAGGGAGAGTAACCAAGAGACGAGATAACCACGAGGGAACCGGCATCGAGTTGCTTGCGAATAGCGCCGGTGTTGACTTTGCGGACCCGCCCCGTGTTATGGAAGTCTACGCCGTCGTGAATACCCAGCGGTCGTGCTTTGATGTGGTTTCCCGAAGCGAGTGAGATTTCATGCTGGTGTCTTGGAGCTCGGCATAATTCTGCCTCCAACTTTGACTTCGCTTGAGTGACACCAAACTCAACTGCAGCCAAAATCTCTGGATGGGTGATGCGAATGCCATCTACAAAATCGCTCTTCTTACCCTGTTGTGCAATGACTGCCTCAATCTGTGGTGCTGCTCCATGGACTAAAACGAGCCGCACGCCTAAGGAATGCAAAAGCACGATGTCAGCAACGGTATTGGTAAAATTGTCATGATCAATCGCCTGACCGCAAAGGTAGAGAACAAAGGTTTTATCTCTGTGGGCGCCGATATAGGCAGAGGCATTCCGAAACCAGGAGATGTGCGATGTATTGTCTAAACCGTCTTCGTTCATGGCTTACAGGCAGTACTTATGAATTAGTGCGCGAATTATAGCAATGGATGGTGCAATTTGTGCCACATCCAGATACTCGTTTGGTTGATGGGCTTGATCGATCGATCCAGCACCCATTACCACTGTTTCTATGCCCAGCGCTTCAAAAAAAGGTGCTTCCGTGGCGAAAGCCACGGTTTGTGCAGAGTGCCCGGAGGCTTCGATGCAGGCATTTAGGAGGTCGCTTCGATCATTGGCAAATGCAGGGATTGGCTGATGAAGGGGTGCGATCTCCATTTTTAACCCTTTGTCCTCCAATATCGGCCTGACGCGATCTCCGATGGCTTCGACAATCGCGATGTCATTCATTCCCGGCAGCAGACGAAGATCAAAGGATAGGTCGACGTGATCGCAGATTCGATTGGGATTATCTCCGCCATGTATGCAACCCAAATTGAGGGTAGGAACCGCCACCTCGAAGTTTGTGTCTTGATAGGTGGCTGCCATTTCTTCCCGGAAGGTGCAGAGAGCCGCAATCACAGGGCCCATGGCGTCAAGAGCATTGTTTCCGAGAGCCGGGTTTGAGGAGTGACCAGAGCTGCCGCGAATTCTGAGGCCCAGCATCGCGATACTCTTGTGTTTATTAATCGGCACAAGACCTGTCGGCTCGCCGATCAGGGCGAACTTAGGATAGGACAACTCCTTCATTGTGAGTGCCCGGGCACCGCTCATGCTGGATTCTTCATCGGCAGTGCCAAGGATCACAATTGGATGTTTGAGCTTTGCCGCATCTATGCCGTCCACTGCTGCAATGCACATGGCAAAGAAGCTTTTCATATCGCATACGCCCAGGCCGTACCAGTTTTCGCCCTCCTCTTTGAGCGTAAAGGGATCGCTTTGCCAAAGATCAGCGTCAAAAGGCACGGTATCAGTATGTCCGGACAGTAGCAGCCCATCGCGTCCGTGCCCCAAAGTCGCGATCAAATTCTTCTTGCCGGGGTTACCCGGTATTGGCTGAATTTTAATATCAAACCCCAGAGGTTCTAACCAGGTGGCTAGCAAGTCGACCATCGCCTGATTTGACTGGTCGAATTGAGGCACGGTGCTGCTCACGGAAGGAGTTGCAACGATCGACTGAATCATTTCTCTGAATTGTGGCGAGGCGAGAGCCATGGTCGTGTCCGCAGCTTTTAAGGATCGCGAGTGTAACAAGATAGCGAACGAATTGCGTTTACCGGTCGCCTCGAAAAAAAGTGTAAGCTAATTGGGTCATACCAAGAGCGGACGCACGTGAGCGTACAACAAAGCAACGCCAGAAAGCCGGATATAAACCTCAATTATCGGACCGTGATCAATGATCTGGTGGCGGATGGTCGGCTATCTGAGGCTGATGCAGAAACGCTCAGTATGAAAACGCGGCAAAAAAAACAGCTGAATTGGCACCCTTTAGAGCTGATCGCTGAGGACGGTTGCCAGGATCAAAAGAAGCGGGATCAGCTGCTCGATCTGGATGTCCTGACGCGTTGGCTCTGTAGCCGCGCAAAGCAGCCCTACAAGCGGATTGATCCCCTCAAAATAGATGCCCAGGTGATCACTAAGGTGATGTCCTACGAGTTTGCTAAACGTCACCGAATACTGGTGCTGGAAGTGAAGGAAGACGAGATCCTCATTGCCAGTCCAGAGCCCTATGTATCGGGTTGGGAACCGACGATTGAGCAATCCCAGCCTGGCAAGATTATTACTCGGGTGATATCCAACCCAGCGGATATACGCCAATACACAACTGAGTTCTACACGATGGCTCGCTCGGTAAGTCAGGCGAATGCACAAGGATTACATGCCAGTAACCTGTCTAATCTAGAGTCGATGCTCGAGCTGGGTCAGCTCGATGGCATGGACGCCAATGATACTCATGTGATCAATATTGTGGATTGGCTACTACAATACGCGTTTACCCAACGAGCCAGCGATATTCACCTGGAGCCGCGACGAGAAAAGGGTCGAGTCCGATTTCGCATCGACGGGGTTCTGCATCTCGTCTACGAATTGCCTGCAACCGTCATGACGGCAGTGACCAGTCGACTCAAGACCCTGGGTCGGATGGATGTTGCCGAAAAACGCCGTCCCCAGGATGGGCGACTGAAGACAAAAACCCAGGACGCCCATGAGGTTGAGTTACGTTTGTCGACATTACCGACCGCCTTCGGCGAGAAGATGGTCATGCGTATTTTTGATCCGGATATTCTTCTCAAGTCTTTTACCGAACTTGGCCTCGCCAATGAAGATTATGATCGTTGGGAGTCGATGGTCAAAAACCCTAATGGCATCGTGCTGGTAACGGGTCCGACTGGCTCAGGTAAAACTACCACCCTCTATTCTAGTTTAAAGCAGCTGGCGACTCAGGAAGTCAACGTTTGTACCATCGAGGACCCGATCGAAATGGTCGAAGGCAGCTTTAATCAGATGCAGGTGCAGTCCAACATCGATTTAAACTTTGCCGATGGTGTCCGAGCACTGCTTAGGCAGGACCCTGATATCATTATGGTGGGTGAGATTCGCGACTTGGAAACGGCGGAAATGGCCATTCAGGCGGCTTTGACAGGACACCTGGTGATCTCAACCTTGCACACCAATGACGCTCCCTCTGCCATCACGCGACTGTTAGAGTTAGGTGTTGCGCCATATTTGATTAAGGCCACGGTTCTGGGTGTGATGGCTCAACGCTTGGTTCGCACGCTTTGCCCCTTATGTAAATCTCTGGGAGATTCTGATCCTCAAGGTTGGCAAACCTTGATCTCGCCGTGGAAAATGAACATGCCAAAGAAAATGTATCACCCGGTTGGCTGCCTCGAGTGTCGTGATACCGGTTACCGTGGCCGAGAGGGAATCTACGAACTACTGCCTATAACGGATAAAGTTAAGCCATTTATTCAAGAAAATACTGAGATAGGTAAGCTTCGAATGACTGCCATGAAAGAAGGCATGCGCACCCTGAGATTGAGCGGTGCTCTTAAAGTCGCTGCGGGTGAAACCACAATCGACGAAGTGCTCAGAGTGGCACCCTTTACCGGTACTGAGTAGCCGTGTCAGAAGCTGCTGAGCAACTCCAGTCTGACCTTAAGCAGGTTTCTTTTTCGAGTGAGTTTTTCGCTAATTATCTGCAGCGTGAAACGGGTCAAGCGCTGGTTAAGTCTGGTGAGTTGATAGAGTCGAGATCGATATTCCAGATTAATCTTTCTTTTGACTTACCTGTTGAAGAGTTCAACTCGAAACTTCGAGCCATTCGTAATAGAGAAATGGCCCGAATCATCTTTCGTGATCAGACGCGTCGAGCGGATCTGATAGAGACAACTCGGGACCTATCCTGGCTGGCTGATAAATCTCTCGAGTGCGCTCTACAATTTCATTATCGAAACCTGATTCAGTCCTGGGGTATACCGTTAGATAGCAGCGGAGCTGCTCAGCAGCTGTCGGTTCTCGCATTAGGCAAACTGGGCGCCTTTGAGCTGAATCTGTCGTCGGATATAGATCTCATCTTTATGTACGGCGAGTCCGGCAGCCTCGATAATGGTAAAACCTACCAGGAATTCTTTCTCAAACTATGCAGGCAGTTGATCCGTTCTCTAGATGAACCGAGTTCTGGTGGGTTTGTATTCCGCGTAGATATGAGGCTAAGGCCCTACGGAGAAAGCGGAGCTCTGGTTATGAGCCGAGCGGGGATGGAAAAGTACTTCATTGAGCAGGGCCGGGAGTGGGAGCGATATGCTTTTATCAAAGCCCGAGCAGCGGCAGGAGACATTCGGCTAGGTGAATCCTTTATCTTGTGGCTAGTACCTTTCGTTTATCGCAAACATCTCGACTATGGTGCAGTTGAATCTCTTCGTGATATGAAGCAACTCATTAATCAAGAGGTCAAGCGGAAGTCTTTGGAGTTGGACGTCAAATTGGGCTCCGGCGGTATCAGAGAAGTTGAGTTTATTGCGCAAACGCAACAACTTATCTGGGGTGGTAATCGACCAGAGCTGAGACAGACTCGATTGCTTGATGTCCTAGATGAGCTGGAACAAGGTGACTATTTTCCTTCAGAGGACGTGGCGCAACTGAGAGACGCCTATATTTTTCTTCGCAACACTGAACATGCGATTCAGGCTGAAAAAGATAAACAAACTCAGAAGTTACCGGAAGATGAGCTCGGTAAACAACGAGTCTCGGCCGCTATGGGATTCACCGGCTACTCAGAATTCCTTGTCGTTCTCGAAACCCATCGAGCTCACGTCAGTGAGATTTTCGCAGATGTGATGAATGCCAGTGCCAATGAGCGAGATGATTTGCTGGAAGGCAATTTGTTTTGGGCGCGGATCTGGCAAGACCCCACTTCGACTGAAGCAACCGAGCAGCTGATAGCGGCTGGCTTCACTGATCCTGAACTGGTGGTGGGTTCATTGGTCATGCTTCGTTCCGATCTATTGGACTTACAGGAAATTGCTGAGGGTCGCTTGTCTAAACTTATGCCGGTGCTACTTCGATTGGTGAGTCGAGAAGAAGCGCCCGATAAAACCTTTTCCCGATGCCTCGATGTCATTGAAGCGATCAAGCGCCGAAGCACGTATCTTGCGTTTCTAAATGAAAATTTGGATGCTCTGCAGCGCATGATTCGGTTGTTCTCCATGAGTTCCTTTGTCGCAAGTAAGATTCAAAATTTTCCTATCCTGCTATACGAATTAACGGATTGGGAAGTTGAACAGGGAATCGAGTCTAAAAAGCTTTTAGAAGATCGACTTTCACTTGAGCTGGCAAGATTGTCCGAGGCTGATCTCGAAGGACGGATGGATGTTTTAAGGACATTTAAACATTCGAACGGCTTAAAGATTGCAATGCTCGAGTTGCTCGACTTGTTGCCGACCATGAAAGCATCGGATCAACTTACGGCTGTTGCAGAAATCATTCTGGACCACGCGGTGAAGACCGCTGCCAATCACCTATTGGATCGCCATGGTTCTCCTGCAGATGAAGCAGGTGAACCCGACGAAATTCGCTTTGGCGTGGTTGCCTATGGAAAGCTCGGTGGGTTTGAGCTGGGCTACGGTTCGGATCTCGACATCGTGTTCTTGCATGGAGGTTTTGCGGGCGGCTCAACCCTTGGAGAACGTTCGATCCACAATCAGGTTTTTTATAATCGCCTCGGTCAGCGAGTCATTCATATCCTGACGAGCGTGACCCGATTCGGTTCTCTCTACGAACTGGACTTGCGTTTGCGCCCAGACGGTAATAGTGGACCACTTGTTGTATCGGTCTCTGGATATGAGAGGTACCTGCAAGAATCTGCCTGGGTTTGGGAACTACAAGCCCTGGTGAGAGCCAGGTTTGTTGCGGGTTCCTCAAGGTTGGAAGATCAATTTGATCTAGTTCGTCGACAAGTTCTGGCGGGGGTCAGGGATGTAGAATTTCTTCGGGAGGAAGTGTTGAAAATGAGAGATAAGATGCGCGGACATCTAGACTCTCCGACTCAGTCCGATGAAGTCGAAGAAATACTGCTTTCAGGCTTCGATCTGAAGCAGAGCGTCGGCGCCATCGTGGACATAGAGTTTCTTGTTCAGTTTTTGGTGTTGAAGCACGGAGCTTCAGAGGCTGGGCTCACAAAATGGACGGATAAAGTCCGACTACTGGATTCCCTTGTGGAGCATCACCTTATGGAAGCGGAAGAAGCGTCGTTGCTTCAGGAGGCTTATGTAGCCTATCGGTCCGCAGTCCACTTTAGCTGGCTCGGTGGCGAACTGGGTTCCTACAAAAAGCTCGCGAGCTACCGAGAACAAGTTGTTCCAATCTGGCAACGATATTTGGAAGTCTGATGATTATAGGAATTCTAGACCCTAACAAGGTGCCGGACGAAGGTGTAGAATGCGCTGTTTGAAATTCGGCGGGTGCCTTTTATGAGCACAAACTTTGCAGACAGAGATGGATTAATTTGGTTCGACGGCGAGCTGGTACCTTGGCGTGATGCGAAGGTCCACGTACTCACCCATACTTTGCACTACGGTCTTGGCGTATTTGAGGGGGTCAGAGCTTATGCGACAGACCAGGGTCCAGCGATATTTCGTATGCAAGATCATACCGATCGATTGTTCCGCTCAGCGCACATTTTGAGTATGAAATTGCCGTTCACCAAAGAACAGATCAATGCTGCCCAGATTGACGTGGTCAAACAAAATAAGCTTAAAGAAGCCTATCTTCGACCCATGTGTTTTTATGGTTCTGAAGGCATGGGTTTGCGGGCTGAGGGCCTTAAGTCGCACTGCATCATCGCAGCGTGGGAGTGGCCGTCGTACATGTCGCCTGAGGCGATTGTAGCCGGGATTAAGGTACGAACCTCTTCTTACACCAGACACCACGTCAATATCACGATGTGCAAAGCGAAGGCTAACGGCAACTATATCAACTCAATGTTGGCACTAAAGGAAGCCTTGGATAGTGGCTGTGAGGAGGCATTGCTTCTCGATAACGAGGGTTATGTTGCAGAAGGTAGCGGCGAAAACATATTTCTGGTTCAGAACGGTAAGCTCGTCACACCAGAGTTAACTTCATGTTTAGAAGGTATCACCCGAGCCACAATATTCTCGTTTGCAGAAGAGTTGGGTTTAGAAGTACGTGAACGTCGTATCACCCGGGACGAAGTTTATGTGGCAGATGAAGCTTTCTTTACAGGCACAGCTGCTGAGGTTCTACCCATCAGCGAACTCGATGGTCGAGTGATTGGAAATGGCGCGAGAGGTCCGATAACAGAAAAATTGCAATCCATGTACTTCGATCAGGTTCGAGGAAAACGCGCCGAGTATCCTGAGTGGTCCACAGTGGCTATCTAGCCGCTGCATCAATATGTCTGAGCGTATACTGGTAGTTGGTCCATCCTGGGTAGGCGACATGGTGATGTCGCAAGTACTTTATAAGCTGGTTCGACAAAAGTGGCCTGACTGTGAGATCGACGTACTAGCTCCACCGGCGGCATTATCGTTGGTGAGCCGAATGCGAGAGGTCAATCGAGGCATTCGCTTTGATATGGCCCACGGTGAGTTTGCGCTTGGAAAGCGTCTCGCTTTTGGCGAGTCATTGAAGCGCAATCAATATACGCGCTCTATCATTTTACCCAACTCTTTAAAGTCTGCGATTGTGCCTTTTGCCGCGGATATTCCAATACGGACTGGCTTTCGCGGCGAGTATCGATACTTTCTAGTCAATGATATGAGGCTCATGAGCAAGCGCCGCTTGCCGCGAATGATAGATCGGTTTGCTGCTCTGGGATTGAAGATCGGGCAACCAGCCGATGACCTTCCTTATCCTGAATTGATGGCGGATCCAGCGAACCTTGCTGAACTGCTGGTGAGACTAAATCTTCAATTGGACCAACCTGTTTTAGGTATTTGCCCTGGGGCTGAATTCGGTGATGCGAAGAAATGGCCAGAGGTACACTACGCAGCGTTAGCAAAGCGAGCAGTCAGAGCGGGATATCAAGTATGGATTTTCGGCGCCAAAAATGACGAAAGTACCGCGGCGGAGATCCAAGCGAAGGGAGGTGAGGGCTGCGTGAATCTGGCGGGCAAAACTTCACTGCTGGATGCGGTTGATTTACTCAGCGCTTGCGATCAGGTGGTCTCGAACGATTCTGGTCTAATG
>JBLHQQ010000085.1:0-9502 GCA_047625245.1 Candidatus Azotimanducaceae bacterium | reverse complement strand
TGGGTTTAGGCGGCAGACTAGTACTCATCGGGCTAATGGGTGGTGCTCAGACTGAGGTCAATTTAGGTTTGATGATGATGAAGCGTTTAAGAGTGATTGGTTCGACACTTCGAGCGAGACCGTTACACGAGAAGACGGAGATTATGGCGCAGCTCAAAGAAAAGGTCTGGCCAAAAATTGAATCCGCTGAGATCAAACCGATAGTGGATACGGTATTCCCTATTGAAGAGACAGATGCCGCTCATGAACTTGTTGCCAGTGATAAAACAATCGGCAAAGTGATCTTGTCCGTCGCGCAATAGCGGCGGGGTCAGCAAGATTGGGATGTGATGACCCTGGAAACTTCACTGTCACATCGACTTTAAGGTCGAGAGCTAAGGTCCGGAGATTTCCAGGTTGGGCTCAGGGGTTAGCTAAGCTTCTGACACATCTTCGGCTTGAAAGCCTTTCTCAGTTTCGGAAAGTTCGAATTCAACTATCGCGCCTTGTTTCAAGGTGCGATATCCCTCACCACGAATAGAGCGAAAATGTACAAAAACATCTTCGCCAGTTTCTCTTTCTATAAAACCGAACCCCTTGGCATCGTTGAACCATTTAACGGTTCCTGATTCTCTGTCCGACATAGCCAGTCCCTCTTTACTTATTGTTGCTAATTGCTGTTTCGCAATTTCAGCTTCTTATTATTGTTATAGGCTTTTTCATAACCATGTGCAGGCTTGTGGCCAGCAATGCAGGACCTCTTTTGGGTCTTTAGCATCGTTTTAATTAAGACCAATTCGCCTTAAGAGTGCAAGGTTTTTCTGGAAGTGGGGGTGTCTACATTGCAACCGTCTTACAACATCGCAACGAAGTGGTGCCGTTTGAGTGATATTGCAGCGCTCTGCTATAAGCAGAGCTTATTCAGCCTACAGGCTGTCGACCCGTTCTCGTTGTGCAATCAATTGTTGCAGCGCGGTTCCAAGGTCAACCACCTTGTCCTTCTCTTTCTGCACAACTTCAGAGGGTGCCTTGTCGACAAAACTCGGATTGTTGATCTTGCCCTCGGCTCGGGCTCGCTCTTTTTCTTTGCGATCGATCTCCCGATTGAGACGAGCAACTTCAGCGCCCTTGTCGATCAATCCGCTCATAGGTACCAGCACCTGCATATCGCCAACCAGGTGTGTAGCGGATACTGGCGTCTCATCCCCAGCACTAAGCCAGATCAGGGATTCTGGTTTGATTAAGAAGTAAAGTAGCGACTCATATTGATCGAGTCGCGCCTTGTCAGAATCGTTACCATTTTTGAACAATATGGGGATTGGCTTAGCGAAGGAGATATCCATTTCGCCCCGTATATTTCGACAGGCCGTGACGACGGCTTTTAGCCAGGCAACGTCGGCGGTTGCGTCGTCGTTGATCAGGTTATTGTCAGCTTCGGGGAAGCGTTGCAGCATAATTGTGTCACCGCCGCCGCGAATATCAACCGGCAGTTGTTGCCAGATTTCCTCGGTCATAAAAGGTAGAAAAGGGTGAGCTAACCTTAAGGTTGCTTCAAGTACCGATATGAGAGTGAATCGAGTGGCGCGGACCGCCTCAGGCGATGCAGCCTCGTTCGTCAACACAGGCTTCGTCAGTTCTAAATACCAGTCACAAAGCTCATCCCAGACAAACTCGTAAATGGCCTTAGCCGCCAGATCATAGCGATAGGTTTGCATCGCTCGCTCAACCGCGGCAGCGGTCTTTTGAAATTCAGACACAATCCAGTGATCCACAACAGACAAGGACTTCTCTCCACTGACCGTATCAGCCGTCAGAGGAAGCGTGTTCATCATGACAAAATTGGCCGCGTTCCAGAGCTTATTGCAGAAGTTCCGATAACCTTCGACCCGTTTCATATCGAAGCGAATCGTGCGGCTACTGGTGGCGATGGAGTAAAAAGTAAAACGCAACGCGTCGGTACCGTAGGCATCAATCCCATCGGGAAATTCTTTGCGAGTCGCTTTTTCTATTCGAGCGGCCATTTTAGGCTGCAACATATTGCTGGTGCGTTTTTCGATCAAAGAGTCTAGAGAAATACCGTCGACAATATCCAAAGGGTCAAGGCCATTGCCTTTTGACTTCGACATCTTTTGGCCTTCTGAATCGGTCACAAGGCCCGTGATGTAAACCTTCTTAAACGGAATCTCACCGGTAAACTTCAGGGTCATCATGATCATGCGCGAAACCCAGAAGGTAATAATGTCGTGGCCAGTCACCATGACATCGGTGCTGTGAAATTCTTCAAGTTCGCTAGTTTTTTCGGGCCAACCCAGAGTTCCGAAGGTCCACAGCGCCGAGGAGAACCAGGTGTCGAGCACATCATCGTCGCGGGTTAGAACCACATCCTCAGACAAATCTTTCTTTGACCGAACATCGGCCTCACTGCGGCCGACATGAACATTGCCTGCCTCGTCATACCAGGCGGGAATACGGTGGCCCCACCACTGCTGCCGTGAGATACACCAGTCCTGAATTTCACGCATCCAGGCGAGATAGTTGTTCTCATAAGCTTTGGGGACAAATTCGATATCACCTTCTTCGACAGCCCGGATTGCAGGCTCAGCTAGATCTTTCATGGCCATAAACCACTGGTCGCTCAAATAGGGTTCAATGACTGCGCCGGATTTTTCGCCTCTGGGTACTGCCAACTTATGATCGTCAATCTTGTGCAGCAGCCCCAGGGCGTCCATGTCTTTGATGATGATTTTTCGAGCTTCAAACCGATCCAGACCCCGATAAGCTTCAGGTACATCGTCCGTAAGACTTGCGTCAGGATTAAAAATATTAATCAATTCGAGATCGTGGCGACGACCCATTTCATAGTCGTTAAAGTCGTGGGCTGGTGTGATCTTGACGACGCCAGTACCAAACTCACTATCAACATAACGATCGGCGATAATGGGTAATGTGCGATCTGTAAGGGGCAGATGGACTGACTTGCCGACCAAATCTTTGTATCTTTCATCATCCGGGTGAACGGCAATGGCACTGTCACCGAGCATAGTTTCCGGCCGGGTGGTAGCAACTGTCATAAAGCCATCGCCTCCCACAATTGGGTACTTAAAGTGCCATAGGTGACCGTTTTCTTCTTCGGATATCACCTCTAGATCCGAGATGGAAGTCGTCAGTACCGGGTCCCAGTTAACGAGTCGTTTGCCGCGATAAATCAGGCCTTCTTCAAATAGTTGAACGAAGACTTCCAACACAGCCTCGCTCATTCCTTCGTCAAGGGTAAATCGTTCGGTTTCCCAGTGAAGCGAAGCGCCCAGGCGGCGCAGTTGGCGAGAGATGGTATCGCCGGATTCTTCCTTCCACTCCCATACTTTTTCGAGAAACTTGTCGCGGCCTAGATCCGAGGGTTTGATTCCCTGGGAAGCTAGACGTTCTGTCACTAGTAACTGAGTAGAAATGCCTGCATGGTCGGTACCCATTTGCCACAGGGTCTTGTCTCCCTTCATGCGGCGGTAGCGAATCAGAGAATCTACCAGACTATGTTGAAAGGCGTGACCCATATGCAGCGTGCCCGTGACGTTGGGCGGCGGAATGGCAATAGAGAAGGTTGGGCCGTTACCCTGGGGCGCGAAGTAATTGCCGTTCTCCCACTTTTGGTACCATCTCTGCTCAATGTTTTTGGGTAGATATTTGTCCATTCGTCATCTGTCTGCAACGGGAGCCCTTGGGTTCCCTTGGGTAAATGAGTGCCAGTGCGGCCGCGAATTATACACAAAACCCCAGAGGAGGAGGTTCAAGTCTGGTCGGGTTTTTCTTGCTGTTCTTTTTGCAGTTCTTCTTGCAGTTCTGGGCGAAGATCTTCGAGCACCGCAGTCAGTTCATTCCGCAGGCGTTCGACAACCCGATCCGTGCGCTCTTTGACTCGTTGGCTAGTCTTATCATTCTCAACGGCGTCATAGTGATTTGGCAGAGGGCCAGATTGAGCTGTCTGCAGTGAGCCACCAAACAGGTCAGTGGCTCTTGGTTTAGCTTTTAGAAAAGGGAGCTCGGTGTTAAAAACGACATCATCCAACAAGGGGATTTGGCCGTATTCTGCCTTCTCTTGCTGATGGCTCTTTGGCTGAGGGCTCTTTGGCTGAGGGCTCTGCTGATACACGCTGTCGAGATCTTTGGCCATGTTATTTTTTTTGGTTCAGCTTGTGATAGTCGAGTTTGTAGCCGCGATCCTTGTAGAACTTATAGTTCTCTCGAGCAGCGGCTCGCCTATTCTCATTCAGTGGCACGACCTCTGCAACCCGGGAAAAGCGAGAGAAGAAGTCCGGCACCTGGCTGGAAAGATTCACCAACACATCTTCATGGTCAGTGGGGTCCGCACTGTGGCTAATCTTAATCGGCGCATCGTCCCCAACTCCATGAATCGCGTGGGGAATGAAATGATCGGGACGAAAGCTCCAGAGTAGGTCATCTAGAGCATCCGCCTCTCCCGCATCCTGAGTATGGATATGTACCGCATGACCTTGCTGATAGATCTTGTCAATCAACCGGCAAGTAAAAAGCAGCGGGTCTTCCTGGTCTATCTGATAAAAATCAATCTTCGTCATTAGTTAGCCGGCCGCGCGATCCAAAAGGTATTGGGTCAACAGATACACCGGCCGCCCGGTGGCCGCTTTCGATGACATGCCACCTCTAAAGGCCGTGCCGGCAACATCAAGGTGAGCCCAGCGGTATTTTTTAGTAAAGCGAGCCAGGAAGCATGCAGCAGTCACAGACCCGGCAGCAGGGCCACCGATATTCGTCATGTCTGCAAAGGAGCTGTTCAGTTGTTGTTGGTAGTCTTCCCACAGCGGCATTCTCCAGACACGGTCGTGGGTCGTGTTACCGGCGGCATCAATATCTGCTGCCAGTGCATCATCGTTCGCGTAGACCGCAGAAGCCTGTGTGCCTAGAGCGACAATCACCGCGCCGGTTAGCGTGGCGACGTCAATCACGGTGGCAGGTTTGAACTTTTCGACATAGGTTAGTGCGTCGCAAAGTACCAGTCGGCCTTCGGCATCGGTATTGAGGATTTCAATGGTCTGGCCAGACATGCTCTTCACAATATCGCCGGGCCGGGTAGCTCGATCCGAAGGCATATTTTCAGCCGCCGCGATGACGACAATCACATTAATCGGCAGATTGAGTTCTGCTACCGTTTTCATGGCGCCAAATACGCTGGCAGCGCCGCACATGTCGTAGATCATTTCATACATGGTACCCGGTGGTTTTAGTGAAATGCCGCCGGTATCAAAGGTAATACCTTTGCCCACCAATACGTGGGGTGCATCTTTAGCTTTGCCGCCTTTGTGTTGCATCACAATCATTTTGGATGGCTCGATGCTGCCATGACCCACCGATAAGAAAGATCCCATGCCGAGCTTTTCCATCTGCTTTTCGTCGAGCACTTGGGTGGTGACGGACGGGTATTGCTTCGCAAGTTTTTTACTTTGTTCGGCTAAATAAGTCGGCGTGCAGACATTGGCGGGGGCATTGCCAAGATCTCTGGCGACGGCAACGCCGAGTGCAACAGCTGAGGCATCTTTGATGCCTTTTTTTACAGGTTTCTGATCGCCTTTTTCGACCTGCAGGTCAATGGTCTCGAGTTGCAGCTTATCTTCGGGCGGAGTACCGCGCATTTCGTTATAGGCGTAGGTACTGGCAACGAACTGCTCGACCAGGCGTCGAGTCTTCCAGTACAGGTCCTTGTCGCCGGCTGCAGCTTCTAGTAGACAACACAGGGTGTTTTTTGCCGGTACTTTCTTCAGAACCAACATGACAGATTGCACCAGATTGATGAACTTGGGTCCATCTGCTTTGCCTGCGTTACCCAGGCCGACGAGGAGAACTCGAGGCGAGAGTATACCTTTGACATCCAGAAGCATGACTGATTGTCCGATCTTGCCTTCGATATCGCCGCGACTAATGACCTTTTTAATGTAGCCTTTGCTGGCGATATCGATGGCTTTGGCTGAAGGTGTCAGGTTTTTGTCGTCATAAATACCAACAACGATACATTGGCTTCGGCTCTTGGTGATGTTTGCGGTTTTGGTCAGGAATTGCATGCAGTCTCCTAAAGACATTCGGCGGTGTGAAAGGGATAATACTAACGTTTTCACGCTTCATTGTTGAATTGTTTTGATCCTTTACCGTTATTTCGCTCGGGAAGTTTTTACTACCATGATTGCCGTGGCTGGCATTGTGCTGGTGATTTCCATGGGCTGGCGCTTTAGTGGTTATCTCAATGAAGCAGCTTCAGGTGGTATCACCAAAGACGTTTTGTTCTTGATCATGTTGTATCGATTGCCTGGCTTTCTTGAATTGATACTGCCGATCAGCTTTTTTCTCTCGATCATGCTGACCTATGGTCGCTTGTATGTGGACAGCGAAATGGTGGTGCTCGAATCGACGGGAATGAGCCCTCTTAAGCTCATCAGCATCACGCTGACCTTTTCCAGCCTCATCATGGTCAGCACGGCTGTGATTTCTCTCTGGCTCAAACCCGCCGGTGAAGCCAAATTTGAAGTGTTGTTTGCCGACCAACGAAACCTGACAGAGTTCGACACGCTAGCGCCTGGCCGGTTTCAAAGCTTGCGTTCCGGCATGCGCGTCACCTATACCGAGTCTTTGGATGACGATGGCTATATGCAGGAAGTCTTTATTGCCGAACAAGCCGATGATGATGATGTTGGAGAGTTGACCGTCGTCAACGCAAAAAAAGGCAATACTCAGGTAGACCCAGCAGGAAATCGCTTTCTGGTGCTGCGGGATGGTACTCGTTACAGCGGCAACCCCGGTCTTTCGGACTACCGAATTATTCAGTTTGAGGAATATGGTCAGATCATCGAAAAAGAATTAGGCAACGCGGGTCCTAGACGACGCTCGGCAATCTCAACGACCGATTTAATCGCGGATCAAACCCCGAGAAACCTGTCGGAACTTCATTGGAGAATATCCGTTGTGATCATGGTGCCGATCATTGCGCTACTTGCGGTTCCCCTAAGTCGAGTCAACGCTAGGCAAGGGCGCTTTACTCGATTGTTGCCCGGTATGGTGCTGTGCTTTTTATATGTGGTGTCCCTATCAACTGCCCGTTCAGCCTTAGAAGCGGGGCGTATTCCAATGGTGATGGGGCTCTGGTGGATACATCTGATTTATCTAGCGTTAATCGTCGGCATCTATAAGTTCGACGACCTCAAATCCTTGTTCAGTGCCAGGAGTGCCAGTGACGCGGCTTGATTATTATCTTGGTTCAACAGTTGGCATCACGATCGTGATGGCGGCTCTAGGCCTGGTAGGGATCCTTGGCATTTTCACCTTTCTCGAGCAGGTGGAGGACATGCGGCACAACTATACAGCGACAAAAGTGGCGCTATATGTCCTACAAAGTGTGCCACGAATGTTTTATGAAACCATTCCCTATGCGGCACTGATCGGTTGTCTCGCCGGTTTGGGTTCGCTGGCTAATAACAGTGAACTCTTGGTCATGCGAGCCTCTGGTGTTTCCACCTGGTCCATCGCAACCAGCGCGATGAAACCGGCCTTGTTGTTAGTCGTGCTCGGGCTTTATGTTGGTGAATATATCCTGCCGGATATGGAACGCTCTGCCCGCGCCAATCGCGAACGAGCCATGTCCGCAGAAGACGTTTATCTGCCAGAGCGGGGCGTTTGGTATCGAGAAGGCAATGTCTTTATGCGCTTCGAACAAATTCAAGGCAGCGTCATAGAGGGTGTCAGCCACTATTATTACAATGACGACATGATGCTGACACGAACACTTTATGCAACTCGGGCGGTGTTCCACCCAGTCAGTGATAACAACAAATATTGGTTGATGGAAGGTGTAAAACTCACCGATTTTGATGGCGCACGCGCGACCAGCGAAACCACCCTGCCGAGCCTGCGCTGGGATTCAGGATTAGAACCAGACGTTCTGAGCGCTGAACAACTGGTTCAGCCCGATAAAATGTCAATCGGCGAGCTCAATAAGAAAATTAGCTACATGCAGGCACAAGGGCTTAACAGCGGCAAATTCGAGTTGGGTTACTGGCGCAAAGTTTTGCAACCCCTTGGCACTCTAGCACTGGTCTTTGTGGCGATATCATTTATCTTTGGGCCGCTGCGGGAAGCGACCATGGGTATGCGGGTGGTGACTGGCCTTGTGATCGGCATCGTCTTTAAGTTTGTTCAGGATCTACTGGCGCCCGCTAGTATCGTATTTGGTTTTAGCCCGATTATTGCAATTCTATCGCCCATAGTGATTTGCCTGATAGCGGGTTACTTCCTGTTGCGCCGGGCGGGCTAGCCGTCGCTCTCGGGTGGCTGCTGTTTCGAAAGTAGCTCTTTGGCGAAGGGTTTCGAGCCAAGATAGACAACTCTAGATTTAGAAAAGCGGTCATAGATGGTAAGCCGCTCCCTATCAATCAACATCCAGAAAAATCCAAGTCCTGCTGGCAGTAAGGTGACACAGGCGAGCAGAAAGCGAATTGCTGATTGGCCTATCCCCAGAGTTTCGCTTGCTTCATTTTCGGTCCTGATTTTCCAGACCTGCATGCCCAGAGTTTGGCCTTTGATACGCCAGAAGTAGGCGTAGAAGATAAACACTTCAAGCAGTAACGTTACTTGAAAGGGCCAGCCCTCGATTGCCTCTCCCTGATTCAGAAGCGACACAACTACGGTGGTGGTCAACATCCAAATGGCGACAATCAGAAACAGGTCATAGACCATTGCGGCGGATCGCCTAAGGGCGCTAGCGTTGGGGTGTTCGGCGATTGCCAAGGGTGACTCCATAGTTCAAAGAGTCACAGTTTAGCAAAAATTTCACTGAACCACGGCATTGCTGGTTGCGCCGATTGAATGTATTCGGGATAGTTCGTCGCTCATTGAAAGGAAAGTGAACAGTATGCTGCGTTTTGGTTGGATTTTGGGTTTGTCGTTGCTATGTACCGTGGCGAGTGCTGACAATCCTCCCTTTAAAGAATGGCTAGTCGATATCCAGGCGCAAGCCCGGGCGGACGGTATTAGTGAATCAACTATCGCCATGCTGAATGATGTTGAGCTAGACCCCAGGGTGTTGAAGTTTGACCGTCGGCAGCCGGAATTCACCCAAACCTTTGAAGAATATCTAACTGGCAGAGTCACACAATATAGAATTGATACTGGCAAAAAGTATTACGCGGAGCACCGCCAGGCACTCGAGGCAATAGCCAGAGACTATCAGGTTGATGCGCCGTATCTGGTTGCATTCTGGGGTCTTGAATCTAACTTCGGTCAGTATCAGGGCAAATACAGCATCATTCGATCCCTCGCGACTCTGGGCCATGACGAAAGGCGATCAACCTTCTTTACTAAAGAGTTGATGACGGCGCTAAAAATTTTGGATGAAGGGCATATCGACCCGGACAAGTTCGTTGGCGGTTGGGCGGGCGCCATGGGGCAGAATCAATTTTTGCCCTCGAGCTTTCTAAACTATGCTGAGGATTACGATAAGGATGGCCGC
>JBLHQQ010000084.1:0-9528 GCA_047625245.1 Candidatus Azotimanducaceae bacterium | reverse complement strand
GCTAAAGCTTTGTCCTCAAGCTTTAATGGCCAGCAACTTTTTTTGGATAGAGATCAGCCACAAACTCGCATATTGCCAGGGAGTCCCAAACCGTGACATTTTCGTGGCAGAAAGCAGGCACTTTCCCTGATGGTGAGTAGTTCTTATTACCGATTATGAGTTGATTCAATGATATTCACTCCAAGGTCCAATACGCTCGTAGCAATTGCGCTGGTATCACAGGCAAATTCAGAATGGGTGAACCCAATGTAAGTACTCTGGCTATGCATCATTTCGGTCGGTCAATTTTCGTGTTGCTGCTTCGACTAAATAATACATACCATAACTTGGAATCAGGAAGAACAGAAATAGTAGACCGAACGAATGCAGCAGAGAAGCCGAGCTAACGGGGAAGACCACAAGACCAACGATCGTACCTACGAACGATATGACTATTCCGGTATAGCGCGTAGGGATTTTGAAATTCTTTATTTTCACAAAACTACTTATCGCAGCACCACACAACCCAAAGACTATGCAGTAGAAGAACATTATTACCCCAGGTCCTATGCCAGTCCCTACAATGCCAAGTATTGCTGATAAAACCATCCATACACTGATGATCACTGTGCACTGAAGCATCATACCTCCAATCTAAGTAGCAAAACGCCCACATTTGGCGCTGTAGGCCACGAAGCTATTCTAGCGGCCAATGGGTGCGACGACATGTGTTTGTTACTCGTCACGAGAATTACCAGCTAAACAAAAATACAGACTAGCCTTCTCACTCCTAAGGCACCACAGATAAAATAAATGTCCTGATACCACGACCGCCAAAAACAACACTTGAAAAAGCGTGGCTACAGCTGTGTTTTCGATGAACAATTGATCGCTAAATAACATGTAGTAACATGCTCGAACCGTGTTCCAGATATACCAGATCAGCGAGTACAAAACCCCTAGTTCTAAGAGATATATGCCCAGTCGTTTAATCCTAAATATTTGAATGCACCCAATGGCAATGTATAAACAGACCAGTAGTTTGAGAAAGATGTTAGCTAGCGGCACAGACTCATTCTGGAATGTATCTGGCAACCGGTACATCAGATAAACCAAGAAGGTCCCTTGTACGATAGATACCAAAAGTACCAACGCGGTGACAAGAAACAGTACTACTGGTTTTTCACTGCTCACATCGCCACCCCGAACGCACAAAGCCGAAACAAGTGGAGCCTAGCACCCGGCGAAACGTTTTGAGAATGCCGAGATGTGATTTTCTTGTTATATGTCACCAATTTTAGCCTCTATCAAACAGGTTCGATAGTTAACGACAGGATCATCCGTAAGAGCTTCGACGTAATCGGTGAGCTCAACGCCAATCTGATGCTTCGAAGACTCATCAAGTTGAGCAAAGCTTGACGCCGACCGAAACAGGGCTTTGAACATCTCTGGTTTATATGACTGCTGCCACGGATACTCCAAAACCCTAAGCTCCTTAAACAGGCCAGATCGATCCAAGACCTGCGACATTGCGTCTATGAACTCACGACCATATTCCGGTGGATTCATTATTGGGAACGACTTGAAGTATTTCGAACTTATTGAGTACAGTTCCGCTTGAGGGCTTTCGGGTATTACATCCTGCAAATGCCAAAAAAGCATTACATGGCCGTGGGGTTTGAGAAGCGCTGCAAACCTTTTTGGGGCAGTGCTTAGGTCGAGCCAATGAAAAGCCTGGGCACAAACGATCATGTCAAATTTGAGCGCGGTCTCGAAGTCTTCGAATGTGGAATGAACCAACTCGATTTCGCGAAGATCACTACAACGTTTACCGAGTAGCACAAGTGCTGTTTTGGCTGGATCTATCGCGACAATTCGACAACCTCGACCAGAAAACTCGATGGTTGCCTGCCCGCTGCCACAACCAATCTCCAAAACAAGCGAGTTCGAATTAAGCCGGGCTGTCTCAAAAATGTGATCAAGCATCTCCGAGGGATACCCAGATCGCGACCGAAGATAATCCTCTGCAACAGCGTCAAATGATCTTCCCTGCTCGCTCATGAAATCTGCTCAGTGTTTGGTTTGGACATGCAACGTCTTACGAATGGACCAACTGAGAGAATGCCCCGCAGACGCTCATTCAGCAATTTGTTATGTGTTTATATGGCTGTTGCGATTACGGAGGTGACAACGTAATAATTTTTCTTTAGCTCCTCGGAGATATCGTTTTTTTATTTGGATCACTAGTTCTTGAGTCTTCCAATAGTACATCTAACACGCCAAATTCTTACACATAATGCTTTTAGCACAGGTGACTGGTAAAGCCAGTCGTCAGGCCCGCAGGACGACTGTGTTCAAACTTGGTATGTGTGGCTGATCCCAACACCATTTCCCGCCATCTGTGGTTAGAAGTCAGACAAATTTGCATAACCTGTCTGTGTATAAAGGTTCAAGATACTCCAGAGTATATTCGTAATAAGCAATCTAGAACGAGTGAGTTCCACGTCAGTCAGATTTTATGGATTTTTACACCCCCTTAAGTAAATGTCGGTCAATTCACCGCTGTCGTGAATTTTTCCCCTCACAGTAGTTAACGCGTTAACACTTGAATCTAACGCAGCGGCTCTAACAACTCCGGTATTCTGGCGTATTTGTACCGCAACATAGGCAAGAGTAATGAAAACTGCGAGCGCATCAACTATCTCGCAAATTGAACCGGCTGCTTCCCAATTCATGTCAGACCACTCTTTGGCGCATAACGCCATGTAATGCACAGTGTTGTTGCGAAGCACTGCTTTTAGCTGCCCGGCGGCGGGCGTTAACTGAGCAATTTGTTAGCTTTCAATTCGATATTTGACATACGAATACCGACAATCCCACAGGTTAATATCGCAATATTCCCTACCAGGCCAAATATGAGAAACGCTCTCGCAGTGAATATTGAAATCCATATAACTACACCACCCTCCAAGTAACATGATTACTAGTGAAAGCATTTCCTGAATATGAGCGCTGCAGCTTCAACTGCATCCGCCTGGACCTTTTGTAATATTCCGACCAATCTACCGCTCTGAATATCAACAGATTGCCACAAGCCGTACGTACTACCTGATGTCTAAATTCATCATGAAATTCGACGAAAATTTCTTCTCTCGTCGATTTAACTCCATCGATTTAACTCCATCGACTTCTTAACCCGTTGGCATTACAACCACTTCCATCAACGTCAGCGCTGGCAGGGAAACCCCAACCAGCGCTGAACAGAAAAGTGGCTAGTCTTGTTTCCAGCGACGATTGATCGCCGCGATGATGGATTTGAAAGCAGCCGTTGTTGTGTTCTGACTAATCCCAACACCATAAAACTTGTTCTGTGCTTCATCGGATATGGACAGAATACAAATCGCTCGCGCCTCACTACCCTCGTTAAGAGAATATTCCTGGTAGTCCATAACATTGAGGGGTTCGTTCAGGGTTTCAATCATTGCCGAGACAAATGCATCGATTGGGCCAGAGCCTGTACCTTGAATTTCCACAGTGTTATCGCCAACTCGAACCGTTGCAGTGCAACGTTCCTGGCCACCATCTAAGGATCGAACCTTGTAGTCCACAAGTTCATACTCGCCCTTCACCTCGATAAACTCGTTCACAAAGGTGTCCCAGATCAGATCTGGTTTGAGTTCGCCTCCTGAGGCTTCAGATACTTTTTGTACGATGGGGCTAAATTCAAGCAACAACGGTCGTGGTAATGACACGCCGAAGTAGTTCTCAAGAATAAAGGCAACGCCGCCTTTACCGGACTGGCTGTTGACGCGAACAGTCTCGCGATAAGAGCCGCCAACATCGGCAGGATCTATTGGTAAGTAAGGAACTTCCCATGCGCCTGCTGAGCCGCTCTCAACAAATTCCATACCCTTGCGGATTGCATCTTGATGAGAGCCGCTGAATGCTGTGAACACCAGTTCGCCGGCGTAGGGCTGTCGTATATGGATCGGGATTTTTGTACATTCCTCGGATACCTCAACGATGTGAGGCATATCAGATAAGTACAACTTGGGGTCAATGCCTTGAGAGAACATGTTCATGGCCATAGTGATCACATCACAGTTACCTGTGCGTTCACCATTACCAAACAAAGTACCTTCAATTCGATCAGCACCCGCCATCAAACCTAATTCTGAAGCAGCGATGCCTGTGCCCCGGTCGTTGTGAGTATGCAAACTGATCACCGCTTGATCACGGCGTTTCAAGTTACGGCAGAACCACTCTAATTGATCGGCGTAGATATTCGGCGTCGCCATCTCTACAGTCGCTGGCAAGTTGATCACGACCTTGTCGGCGCCAACGGGACCCCAAACGTCCATGACTGCGTCACAGATCTCAACCGCAAAATCCATTTCCGTTGCGGTATAACTTTCCGGTGAGTATTCCAACACGACGTTGGTGCCAGCCGCTTTCAATTTATCCGTGTGAAACTTAACTCGCTCCGTTGCGTCGGTGGCGAGTTTGATGACTTCTTCTCGGCTCATCTTGAAGACGACCTTTCGCTGCAAGGTTGACGTCGAGTTGTACAGATGGAAAACCACATTCTTGGCACCGACCAATGCCTCGCAAGTTTTGATAATGAGCTCTTCTCGAGCCGGGCAAAGAACCTGAATCATTACATCATCGGGAACCTGATTTTCTTCGATAATCTTTCGAACAAAGTCAAAGTCGGTCTGTGACGCCGCAGGGAAACCCACTTCGATCTCTTTAAAACCAACTTCCAAAAGCAGGTCCCACATTTTTTGCTTTTCGGCTGGTGTCATCGGCTCAATCAGAGCCTGATTGCCATCCCTAAGATCAACACTGCACCAGCGAGGCGCCTCAGTAATCTCCTGGTCAGGCCAGGTTCGATCAGGCAAAGGGATACGCTTGAAGGGTTTGTACTTTTGGTACGGCATTGTCTTTGAAGCAATTGTCTTGCTAGAAGATACCGCGGAATTCGATTTTGAGTTTTCTGCTTTCATAATTCGTCTGTCTGTTTGATATTTTGAGGTGCTCTTACGAGCCGGATACAGGACGATGTAGGAATTTGGACGGGCCGCCTACAACGGCAGTCTTAGCAGCAATCCAGAGAGCAGAAGAGCGGAAGAACAGGCAGCACCCAATGCCAGAAACGGAGTTCTGGATTTGAAAGCTGATTCAATGGCTGAATCGGCTAGGATGTGTTGCTCAGAATTAAACATCACGCTTCTTAGCATAGTCGTTGTGTTGTGAGCCACAAATATAGCCCCTTCGCACTCAATTGCCAAGCTCTGGGGCTAGTTGAATTTGATGACTAGATGGGCTTTAGATCCTTTTTATAACGCTTGGCATTTTCTACGTAGTGCATGGCACTCATCTCAAGACCCTTGATCTGGTCTGGACCAAGCTCTCGCACGACCTTGCCGGGAGAGCCCATGACCAAGGAACCGTCGGGGATAACCTTGCCCTCTGGGATTAACGCATTTGCGCCGATCAGGCAGTTTTTACCGATCTTCGCGCCGTTTAATACCACCGCATTGATGCCAATCAGAGAGTTATCGCCGATATCACAGCCATGCAACATAACTTTGTGGCCAACGGTGACGTTCTTGCCGACGTTAAGGGGGATGCCTCCGTCGGTATGAAGCACTGAGCCGTCCTGAATATTGGAATTCTCGCCAATGGTAATCACGTCATTGTCGCCGCGCAGAACCGCGTTGAACCAAATGCTTGCATTGTTCTCAAGCACAACTGAACCAATCACCACCGCACCGTCGGCAATAAAGTAGTCGCCCTTAAACTCTGGCGTCCGATCTCCTAAAGCATAATTCATCCACTAATCCCTTCTAGTCATGCAACAAAGTCACGCAGCTTATCATTCCCCTAACCTCTCGTCAGGGTCTGATCTTCTCGCAGAGCATCAAGTTGTTTTTGCACGCCTTTAGCCCAGTGGGGATGAGTCAAAATCCAAAACTTATTATCTACTATCGCCTGTGCCACCAGTTCACCGACTTCATCGGGCTGCATACCTGCTTCAAGGGATGCTTGAATGCTGGCGGTGGTTTTATTCTCCTTCGGTGGTCGTTTCGGCTTGTCCTGATGGGATGGACGATAGTCCACCGAGTGCTGACTAATATTGGTATTGATCGGCCCTGGACACAATACAGAAGCCGTAATGGCACTCTTCTTGTGCCGAAGTTCGCGCTCAAGTGCCGCCATCAATGCCACCACTCCATGCTTGGCGACGCTGTAGGCGCTCAAGGTTGACGTTGAAATCAGCCCTGCCATTGACGAGGTTGAATTGATATGGCCTTCACCAGCTTCTTCGATCAGGGGCAAAAATGTCTTAACACCGTAAATGGGTCCCCATAGGTCGACGTTGATGATCCATTCCCAGTCGTCTAATTTGAACCTGCTAGTTGGCGTTGGTATGCCGACACCCGCGTTATTGCACAGCACATTCACCTGCCCAAAACGTTGCATCGTCGCTGCTGCCAGCGCTTCCACTTGTTCGAGCTTGGCGACGTCACATCGTTGACCTATCGCTTCAATACCTTTGCTGGAAAGTTCTTCAAGTGTCGCCTTGATTGCATCATCATCTAAATCGGCGACCACAATTTTCATGTCGCGCTCTGCGAACGCTCGAACCATACCTAGCCCAATACCGCTCGCGCCTCCGGTGACAACTGCGACCTTCCCTGAAAATTCAAACATAGAATAGCTCCCCTTATTTAACTTGTTATATTGATACGTTTATCGAAATTCTTAGCATCTCAAGACAACCCAACTTGAGCGTATTCAACCGGCAGCGGTTTCATCGACTTCACATCTTATATTTTTTCGTAATTAAAGCGACAAGCTTTCATAAGGGCCCGTGGCTTGCTGTGGCAGATCGATGTGGGGTTGGATCAAACTGCTGAGATAGGAACCTTTCGGTAAACTTAAGTCAACCCGTGTCTGCCGCTGCAAGAACCGATATACTGGCACCATGAAATATTGCAGCCAATGTGGCGAGTCCGTCGAAAAAATCATCCCGCAGGGCGACAATCGCCACCGCTTCGTGTGCGTCACGTGCGAGCATATCCATTATCAAAACCCGCGCATCATTGCCGGTTGCCTACCCGTTTTTAAGGATCAGATCCTGCTTTGCCGCCGGGCTATTGAACCGCGAAAAGGATACTGGACGTTGCCAGCGGGCTTTTTAGAAAATGGTGAGACAACGTCCGCTGGCGCACTCAGAGAAACAGTAGAAGAGGCAAACGCGACGGTCGAGATACAGAACCTCTACACCGTGTTTAGTCTGCCGCACATATCACAAGTCTATATGTTCTTCCTGGCACACTTGCCAGTAGCCGAATTCAGCGCAGGCATCGAGTCGTTAGAGGTCGAGCTATTTGATGAAGCGGACATTCCCTGGGGCGAACTCTCTTTCCCCGTGATCACTCAAACCCTTGAGCATTATTTCGCCGACCGCAAAAAAAATGACTTTCCCACCCGGTACACCAACATCGACCGCAGTTACCTCACGCCCAAGTGAAGAGATAAGTCTGGAGACTAGTCCACCCAGACTCGAGCATTCCTAAACATTCGCATCCACGGACTATCCTCATGCCAGTCCGCCGGGTGCCAGGAGTTCTGGACTGTGCGATAGACTCGTTCCGGGTGAGGCATCATGATCGTGAATCGACCATCGTCATTGGTTAACCCAGCAATCGCCGCAGGTGAGCCGTTAGGGTTGGCAGGATAGCTATCGGCTGTTTCCAGATTGTTATTCACATACCGGATCGCGACACCACCCAACTGCTCCGCGTTTGCAGCTGACAATTCTACCCGCCCTTCTCCGTGAGACACTGCGATTGGCATATAAGATCCCGCCATGCCTTCAAACAAAACTGAGTCATTTGCTTCGACCTTCACCAGCGAAAGTCTAGCTTCAAACTGTTCGGAACGATTTGTGACAAATCGTGGCCAGTGATTAGCGCCTGGTACCAGCTCTTTCAGACGCGCCATCATCTGACAGCCATTACAAACGCCCAGTCCAAAAGTATCAGTGCGATGAAAAAAGTCCGTGAATGCATCCCGAACAGCAGTATCAAATAAAATTGACTTGGCCCAACCCTCACCGGCACCCAACACGTCGCCGTAGGAGAATCCGCCGCAGGCAATCAGACCTTTGAATGCATCGAGGCTCTGCCTTCCGGCTATCAGCTCCGACATATGAACATCAACTGCTTCGAAACCAGCCCGGTGAAAAACCGCCGCCATTTCAACCTGACTATTTACGCCTTGCTCCCGGAGGATCGCCACCCTGGGTCTGACATCAAGATTCAGGTAGGGCGCTGCAATATCTTCGTCAAGCTCAAAACTCAGCCTTGATGTCAGACCGGGGTTTTGGTCATCGATCGTCGCGTATTCTTCTTCTGCACATTCTGGATTATCACGAAGCTTTTGCATCTGATGACTGACATGGGTCCAACGCTTCTGTAATGTTGCGCGATCAGTCTCAAACAGCACCTCCTTGCCACGTTTAATGACAATCTGCTGATCACTTCGAATCGAGGCAATTGGACCGCAAGGCAAACCAATAGACTCAAAAGTTTCAATCACCGACTTGGCATCATCCACATCCACCTGAATCACGGCGCCAATTTCTTCATTGAAGAGATCAGCAAAGGTATCGCCGCTCCCCAGCGTAATATCGAGACCACAGCGAGAGGCAAAGGCCATCTCACTCAAGGTCGCCAGCACACCACCGTCACTACGATCGTGATAAGCATGCAAGTGCGCCCTTAGAACCGGCGCCTGAATCAATAGGAAAAAGGCTTTTAGATGATCAGGGTCATCTACATCGGGCACCTGTTCACCGGTGACGCTGAAACACTCCGCCAGGATACTGCCGCCCAGGCGTTTTTCGCCAAGGTCCACCAACAACAGTACAGAATCGACATCAAGGTCTAACTCGGGGGTTAAGGTTTCTCGCACATCAGTGACCGGCGCAAACCCGGTGACAACAAGTGAGAGAGGCGATGTCACCGATTTATCTATGCCATTATCCTGCCACTTGGTTTGCATGGACATCGAGTCTTTACCGACGGGAATACAAATACCCAGAGCCGGGCATATCTCCATACCCACCGCCTCGACGGTCCGGTACAGATTAGCGTCCTCACCGGGATGACCAACCGCCGCCATCCAGTTTGCACTGAGTTTGATATCTTGAATTCGTCCGATCTTCGCAGCGGCAATATTCGTTAGGGTTTCACCTATCGCCATTCGGCCGGAGGCTGCAGCATTTAACAATGCGATAGGGGTGCGCTCGCCCATTGCCATCGCTTCACCAAGATAGCCCTGGTAACTACTGGTGGTGACAGCGACATCTGAAACGGGCACCTGCCAGGGGCCAATCATTTGGTCCCGGCTCACCATGCCGCCAACGGTACGGTCACCAATAGTGATCAAAAAACTCTTACTCGCAACAGTCGGGTGTCCGATCACTCTATGAATGGCTTCTGCCAGATCGATGTCGACTGGCATTGGCGTGCCTTG
>JBLHQQ010000083.1:0-9601 GCA_047625245.1 Candidatus Azotimanducaceae bacterium | reverse complement strand
TTTCACCCGGCACGGTTCTGTTTTGGAATCTTAGGGGTCAGGACCAAGTGCCAAGTCAAACTGGCACTAAAAGTCAGGCTTTTCCCAAACACTATCAGTCGGCTCTTTATATTACCGCAGGAATGTGAGCACCGCGCCCTGAATATCCGGGCCTTAGCGAGAACAAAACTGAGCGGCAGAAGAAACACCTCGATATGATCGCCCAATCACTTTCTGCAGAAGTTGTTCAGAACATCTGGCACTGCCTCAACACAATGTCGGTGCTTGGCGCGAAGGCCTTTCGTGATCAGGTTAATGCACCTCGCAGCTGACGACTCCTCGCAAAACGTCGGTCGCCGTCAATTGGTAATTCGACCTGGCACTTGGTCCTGCCCCTAAGATTCACGATATCCCGTTTTAGGGTACCTCTGACAATCACTGTTCGATAGTTGGTTCGGCGGAATCCTCAGGCAATGCCCCAACGTCGGTGCCCTTGCGGCCCAGTATCACTACCCGTCGTACCTGGTTGTTGGAAAATTGTACGACATGGTTGTATCGATTGAGCGCTCGTTCCACCGCTTTTTCTGTAGAAACATTACTGCCAAGTGCCTCAAACACATCGGAACCAACCAGGCCAAGACCGTTCAGTTCAAAGCCGCGTACAGAGGACAGTTGGTCAAGATATTCCGCAATCGCGACGTCACTTTCTGCGTCTGCGGATATCGCGAACAATGCTAAGGACGCTGCTAAAAACAATGTACAAAGAAGTTTAGGCAGGGGACGCCGATAGCTGCTCACCTTGATATTTCTACCTTGTCCATTGCAGCTGAGGTGTTTACACGGAACCAGCCGGCGACTCCAAGACGGTTTCGATATGCTGGCAGTACCTCGTGTGGTATCTCCTCGGAGAGGAAAAGCACGACTGTGCCGAGTTCGGGTGTCACCTTGATCGTTTCGCGTTGCTCGGGATAAAGCAGAAGTTGACCGCCCTGGACTGGTAGCCAACCTTCATTCAGGTAAGTAACCAACGACACGATGCGATTACGTTCGCCGCGAAACGCATCCAGATGTCGTTTGTAAAAATCACCCTTTTCATACCTGGCGAAGTGACACTCGAAAGAAAAAAGTCCAAGAAAAAGGTTCTGGTTGAGGTAATCCTGCAGACGATGAGTCCAGGAAAACCAAGCCTCAACCCTGGGATCCAACTCGTTCAGCCAGTAAATACGGTCTCGGCGCACAAAGCGATTAGGCCCGGCGTGGGGGCCTCGCCCGGTAGCAGCTTTCTGAAACCTGGATCCACTGATCTCATCCAGATGGCGTGCGAGTGCACCTGACACGGCATCAGGTAGAGAGGCGGGCTGAATGCTGAAACCTCGCTCTTCCAGATCAATTGCAAGTCGTTTAAACAGATCCTGTTCATCCCCGGGATCGTGACTGAGGACCTTACGCAAGCGAATATACTCACAATGGTTGAGGCGAACTAAATTACTTCCTTTTAACGACCGAGAACAAGCTTTTTCGGTGAGCCTTTTCAGGTCGCTGCCTAAAGCGTCGGAGAGATGAAACCCTTGCAACGATATGTAAAGAAAACCGCGGCACTGGACCGCAGAATGGGCGCATGTAATTAGAGCCCTGAAATCTTTGGGGTCAGGACCAAGTGCTAGGTCAAACTGACCCTGAAAGTCAGGCTTTTCCCATACACCATCAATCGGCTCTTGGTATTAACTCAAAAATGTAGGCGGCGCCTTGAATATCCGGGCCTTAGCAAGAACGAAACGGAGTGGCAGAAGGTACACCGCGATATGATGGCCCGATCACTTTCTGCAGACGTTGTTAAGAACATCCGGTACTGCCTCAACACTCTGCTGGTGCTTGGCGCGGCGGCCTTTCGTGATCAGGTTAATGCACTTTGCAGATGACGACTCCTCGCAAAACGTCAGTCGCCGTCAATTGGTAATTGGATCTGGCACTTGGCCCTGATCGCTAAGATTCGATCTCTACTCATATTGATCGTTTGCACGAGCCCCTTGACGCTCTCCCAGGATAAAAGGGCATCAATTACCGCTCAATTAGCCCGGGATCAGATAACGTGGAAGCCTGGTGCTGACATAGAGCAGTTCTGGAAAAGGTACTCTGAATCCAAAGGAGAACTCACGTGGAAAGCATCTTCAACCTACCCCGAATATGATAAATTAAAACAAGGCGACACCTTTCTTGTTCAACTCAACCAGGGTGCCTGCCTGATGGATTTTTTTCATCGCCGATGGAGAAGAGCCAACGACGCAAGAAGGTGGAGTGATTCAATGAATGCTTATGGCGGTTGCCCTTACGTTTTCGACTAGTTAGATTAGCCAGCGCCAACAGATCTGCATTAAGGAGTATTGTCTGAAGTACGAATATTTGGTCTTTGACCTAGATGGCACCATCAGTGACCCAAAAGATGGCATCGTAAGGTCAATAAACTATGCGCTTTCGGCTCATGATTTTGCGACCCAAGACGAAGATGCCCTTAGCACCTTTATTGGTCCGCCTCTAGAAAGTACGTTTAAAGTCCTCACCAAGTCAGATGAACCCAAGCTAATTTCTTCACTCATATCGAAGTATCGAGAGCGCTACTCGGATGTTGGCTTTTCAGAGAACTTACTTTACGACGATATCCCCGAAGTCCTTGAACAGCTCTCTTCAATTCCTAACGTCAAGTTAGGAATTTGCACCTCGAAACGGGCTGACTTTGCGGAACGAATACTTGACCTGTTTGAACTTCGGCACCATTTCAGTTTCGTCAATGGCGGAGAGATCGGAACTGAAAAATGGCAGCAACTTAGTGCGCTTCTACAACAAGGGCTTATCAACCAGAAATCCGTGATGATTGGTGATCGGTATGTCGACATTACCGCTGCTCAAAAAAACAGCCTCGACTCGGCCGGTGTGCTCTGGGGTTATGGCAGCCACAATGAACTGGCTCAACTTGAACCGCTTTATCTCTTCACCACTCCGCGCGAACTTGTAAAACTGACATCACCACAAGACCACCAAACCAGTGAAGTTGGCTCATGAATACCTATAACTGGATATGGACTTCAAGGCTCAAGCTATGAATATCATAATGATCCGTAATATTGCATTTTTGCTTCTCGCAATGTGCATGAGTCAATTCTCGAAGGCTGAGAAAGCTGAAACTGTTTGGATCGATGTACGAAGCTTCATCGAGCATACAATTGACAACATCGAAGGAGATATTCGCATCTCATATGACGAAATTGTTCCCCAGGTGAGTGAAATACTTCCAGATAAAAACACCGAGATTTACTTGTACTGTGGCAGCGGAGGTCGCGCACGCTTAGCAATGTCCGCGCTAAAAGAAGCTGGATATACAAACGTATCGAACCACGGTGGAATAGACGCCGTGATGGGACTGGACTGTGTCCAGACTGGCGATTTTGATGGCTTTGTGAGTAAACCCTTCAACCTATCGTTAACGTAATCGATGAACTTGAACACCGGCCAATTGTGGTCCTAAATTAACTTTTCTAATGATACCAAGTCGTAAACCTCAGATAGCCAGATCCAGATCCTTTGTCATATTGTGCAACAGTACTTGCTCAAAATCTTTCAAGAGAAATGAGTTCTCACGCTTCCAGCCGAGATGCTGATAGATCCGTTGGTTATCTAGTGCCAGATCACTCATCTTCTATTGCCCACTTTCATTTCTAGCACCGAAACACTCCATTCACCCTGATTGCACAGAAGTTGATCACAATTCCCCAAAGCACTCCAGCCATCAGACTGATAAACTGAGCCGGTTCTTCACTGACCGACAACTATGCTCGAACTGCTTCAATCGAATCGCATGCAACTGCTCATTGAGACGTTGTGCGCCCGACTCCAACAACCAGAGAATCCTTTTGAGGCAACATTGGTGGTGGTACAGAGCCAGGGCATTGGCCAGTGGCTAAAGGTTGAACTGGCTAAACGTCTGGGGATCGCGGCAAACATCGACTGCATGTTACCGGCAGAGTTGATCTGGCGTTTGTATCAACGAGTGTTGCCTAGCGGCCTGCCTGATGAATCGCCCTTCTCTAGACAATTGATGACCTGGCGGCTGATGCAGCTGCTACCCAATTCCAGAGAACCCACTATTCAAAGATATCTGTCTGAGGGCGCCGACTACCAGCTGCGCCTCTATCAACTCAGCCATGCCATCGCTGGGCTCTATGATCAGTATCTAATTTACCGTCCCGACTGGATTTATGATTGGGAGAACAACAAAGCTGAAGCTGAGCTAGCCTGGCAAAGTGAATTGTGGCGAGAGTTAGTTGCGCAGCCGGGTATGAATTCAAAACTGCATCGCGCGAGTTTACACAAAGCATTTATCGACACGCTTGCCAGTGGCCACGCTAGTTTGCCAAAGCAGCTTAATGTACTGGGGATTTCATCACTACCCGCAATGCATCTGGAAACGCTTCAAGCTGTTGCAGAACAAGAACAGGTATCCATCTATTTCTTGAACCCCTCAGAGCATTATTGGGGGGATATACAATCCGAAAAAGACGTCGCGAAAAAATCTATACGACATCTGCTAGGCAAAGAAGGCCCTCTCTTAGAAGAAGATTATCTTGAAGTAGGCAATCCCCTGCTCTCATCAACTGGGAAACAAGGCCGTGAGTTTTTGGAGCTGTTGCTCGAAGCAGAATCCGTTAACGCGGTCGATCTCTTTCAGAACATCGATAACCACAATATGCTCGGTCAGGTACAAGCAGATCTACTAAATCTTGAATTTGGCGGAGAGGTTTATTCAGGTAATTCCAGCCCCACTCAGCAGCCTCGACATTCTGATGACTACAGCATTCAGATTCATTGCACCCACAGTCGAATGCGAGAGGTTGAGGTGCTGCTTGATCAGATCCTCGCATTGATCGACAGGTCTGACGGTTTAAAACCCTCGGATATTATCGTCATGGCGCCTGACATCAGCCTTTACGCGCCTTTTATCCAAGCTGTGTTTCAGCGTAAGCTACCCTTTAGTATCACCGACCGTCCTGCTGTGGATGAATCTGCAGTACTAGTCGCTTTCAATAAACTGTTGTCATTACCGGACTCACGACTGACGGCGACCGAGGTAATGGATTTTTTAGAGATACCCACCGTTGCTGCCAGGTTTGAGCTCGGAGAAGCCGACGTCAGCCGCTTACAGTATTGGGTCAGAGAAGCGGGGATCCGTTTTGAGATGGATGGCAGTAGCAAAGCTTCAAGGTGGCACCTGCCAAAAGATGATTACAACACCTGGCGATTTGGTCTTGATCGACTGTTGATGGGCCTCGCCATGGAGCCGGAGTCTGGGCTCTATGCCAACACCGCCCCCATGGAGGTGAGTCCAGGGGACGCTGCACTCATCGGTACCCTTTGCCAGATTTTGGACTTACTGGTTCTACACCGAGAAGCCCTATCTCAGGATCATGCTGCCGAGGAGTGGCAGAGTGTGATCATCGCCATGCTGAGTGACTTGATGTCAGTCACCTCAGAAGAAGAGTTTTCTGTTGCCCTCGTCACCGATGCTCTCTCAACCTTAAGCCAACAAGCGCAATCGGCGAACTTTAACGACCCCATCACTTCTCGGCTGTTTCGTTTTTGGCTCGGCGAACAGCTTAAGCAGCCGCCTCAGAATCGCGGTTTTGTATCTGGCGGCATTACCTTCGCGACACTAGTTCCCATGCGTAGTATTCCCTATGATTGCGTCTGTTTGCTCGGCATGAATGATCGGGAGTTTCCCCGTGAGGACAAACCGTTAAGTTTTGATTTAATGGCAAAGGATTATCGCAAAGGAGATCGTTCCAGACGCAATGACGACCGTTACTTGTTTCTGGAGGCGCTGCTCTCGGCCCAACTAACTTTCTACGTGAGCTTTATCGGCCGCGGCCAAAAGGACAACAAAGAGAAGCCGCCATCAGAACTGGTCAGCGAACTTATCGATTACCTCAGTCGAGTCTATGGCAAGGCGCCCACCCTCATTCATCCACTACAGCCTTTCAACGCTGTCTACTATGACCCTGCCAGTCCGATTCGCAGCTATGCGACCAATTGGTATAAAGCTCTCACAGAACAACAGGCGCCGATTGAATTTGTAGACCGGGTCCTAAGGCAGACAGACGACGTCCCCCTGGAACATCTGGATCAGCTGACTCGGTTTTTTCGCCACCCAGCCAAGTACTACTTGAATCAACAGCTGGGCGTTTTCTTTCGCGAGGATGAAGGCGACCTGAAAGATACAGAATCTTTTGAATTGGATGGTCTCGAAAAATACCAGCTAGCCGATGGCGCCTTGACCACCCTCCTCAATCAGGAGTCTCTTGATCACTGGTCCGAGCAAACCCGAGCATCCGGTCAACTACTGCCAGGAATTATGGGTCAACAACAGCTACATAGGGAACTAGAATTAGCCATACAAATTGCCAAGGCTGTGGAAGAAATCGGTGGGAACGCAAGAAGCGTCGCCCAGTTCGAGGTCGCATCCGGTAACTTTCATTTGCATGCTGAGGTAACCCTGCGCGGCGGAATTCACATCGCTTCTCGTACCGGCGACCTGAAAGCCCGGCAACGTATCGACACATGGATCAGACACCTTGCGCTCTGCATAAATGGCTACAACCAAAATACCGTCATGGTCTATCGCGACAAGAATCGTCACGCAACCTACGAAACTATATCTGCCGTTGCTGTAGAGGTCGCACAAAAACATCTGGACGAACTGGTGGCGTGCTTTTCAAGTGGTATCACTGAGCCCTTGCTGTTTTTACCAGAGGCTTCTTACGAGTACGTGAACACCGGGTCTCTAGAAGACACACTGAAGAAATTTCTAAATGACAATCCCGGCACCGAATTTAATGATCGTTATTACAACCGGCTATTTGATTTGCCGACTGATTTAAATGATGGATTCGCAGAAATTGCACACGCTATCTGGCAACCTCTAATCGACCATCAGATAAAAAAGAGCAAAACCTGATGCCGCTGCTTGATAGTCATCGGTTCCCTCTCTCCGGTCAGCAGCTAATAGAAGCCAGCGCCGGAACAGGAAAAACCTACACGATATCCAGTTTATATTTGCGCTTGTTGCTCGGTCGAGGCACAGGACTAACGCGCCCACTGCAACCCAGCGAAATTCTGGTGCTGACCTTTACCATTGCCGCTACAGATGAGCTAAGGGATCGTATTCGCAACCGGGTGAACCTGGCACGAGCTATGTTCGCAGGGGACGCAGGCGAAGATCAGTTTATCCAGGCATTGATAGACGAAAGCGAGGATCTGGTGGCTGAGCGCCGCCTATTAACTGCCGCACTGCAAACGATGGATGAGGCAGCCATCTTTACCATCCACGGCTTTTGCGCCCGCATTCTGGGCGAGCAATCCTTTGATACCGGCATGCTGTTTAATCAAAACCTGGATGGCGACCGGGATCAGTTGTTGGAGATGGCCGCAGAAGACTGTTTTCGACAAGACCTAATGCCCCTATCCAGCGGCCAGCGGGAAATCGCCCTAAAACGATGGCCCAATCCCGCTGCCCTAGTGAAGTTCGTCAAAAACTTTTTGTTTCGCCACAACTTGCAGTACTTACCCGTCGAGCAGGATGTCGGAGATGGCCTCGAACAATTGTTAGCGGACAATCAGCGCTGCAAAGCCCTGTGGTTAGAACAAAACATTTCCGAGCTAATTAGAGCCGCGAACTTTCACGGTGGCAGAACTACCGCACTGCATGTGAAGCCAGAGCACACAGGATTTATTGAGCAATATTGCCAGACAGAAGAGCTTGATATCCTGCGATGGGAACCCTGGACCTCGGCCAAACTGACGAGCAATAGTACCAAAAAGACAGTTGTACCCGAGCACGATATCTTTGCGTTAATCGACTCGATAGTCGAACGCCAGAGTCTACTCGATATCATTGGCAGCAACCTCTGTCACCAGGTGTCGCGCACCGTTTCCAGCAATATGGCCATTTATAAAGCGCAATTTGGTCAGCTCACCCTGGATGATCTGTTAGTTGAGGTGCACCGTGCGCTGGACAATCCCCAATTGGCCGAAGTGCTACAGCATCGTTGGCCTATCGCCATGATTGATGAGTTTCAAGACACTGACGACCTACAGTTCGAAATTTTTTCTCGTATTTATGAGGACAAAAACAAGACCGAGAATGGCGGCCTGTTTTTTATTGGCGACCCCAAACAGGCGATCTATAACTTTCGCGGTGCTGACGTATATACCTATATCAATGCCAAACAAGTTGCCGATGCTGCCTATTCTCTTGGCACTAACTGGCGCTCGAGCCCCGCGATGATCGAAGCCGTGAATCATGTATTCAATCAAACGCATATTTTTGGCGATGATGACCTGATTCCTTTTGACCCGGTGACCCACGCAGAGCCAAATGCCGACAAGACGCTGACAATTGACGACCTCCCGCAAAAACCCATGCCAATATTTGTCGATCAAGCGGGTAGTGAAGATTTTATGCGGGGCAATCTGATGGCGCACGCAGCTGAGGAAACCGTCAGGCTGTTGCATCTGGCCCAGGCAGGACGGGCCAATATCAATGGCAAACCCATTCAGCCCGGTCAGATCGCTTTTCTCGTTCGGCAACGTAAAGACGCCAACGCCGCCCGCAGGGCCTTAGCCGCCAGAAATATTCGTAGCGTTTATGTAACCCTAGAAAGCGTGCTGTTAACCGAAACCGCCGACGACCTAAAGCTGATTCTCGAAGCGGTGATCGATCCAACTAACGAGAGAGCCTTGAAGGCTGCTCTCGGCACCAGACTGATGCAATCTACCGTCTCAGAAATTCAGGCCCTCAATGAGGATTGGTCCGCACTACATGATGTGATGGAGGAGTTTCAGGCTTACCATCAATTGTGGGCAACGATGGAAGTTGCGCCGATGATCGAGCATTTAATGAGCCATCGACAAATCCCTGAAAAATGGTTATCCGACCAGGACGGTGAACGACAAATGACAAACCTGCGTCATTTGGCAGAAATCCTTCAGGCTAGGTCAATGGTCGCGCCCGGCATGCGGCGCCTGTTGAAATGGTTTCAACGGGAAAAGCTTGCAGCCGAAACTGTGGCTGTCGATGAACGCCAACTTCGATTAGAAAGTGATTCTAACCTGGTACAGATCGTCACCATGCATGCGTCTAAAGGCCTGGAATACGATATTGTGATGATTCCTTGTGCGGGTTTCGGCAAACCCTTCTCAACCCAAAACCCCATGTTCCATCAACCCGACCATACCGGTAATTTTGTGCCAACCATCGACTTTTGTAATGCCCAGGCGAGCAAAGATCGATATCAGCTTGAAGAATTCAATGAGTCTATGCGCCTGATGTATGTGGCGATGACCCGGGCAAAGTATTGCTGTTATGTCGGTGTGCCACTTGGCCGAGATATCTCGAAAACACCGATCGCTAAGCTGTTGGGCTTTACGGCAAAAGATGCCGAATCCGTCATCGCAGAACTCGAGTCGTTACCGGCAGCACTGTTCACGGTTCAACCACTGCTTGGCGATACCGTGACCACTTATAGGCCGGTCTCGATAGAGTCAGAACTGATCGCACCGCCACCACTGCCCGTGA
>JBLHQQ010000082.1:0-9652 GCA_047625245.1 Candidatus Azotimanducaceae bacterium | reverse complement strand
GCGATGATTATTTGTTCGCCATTGTTACCCGTTATGACCAGGTCGAAACCTTCACGAGTGTAGTCACCGTTAAACAACAGCTCCGCACTTTCAACCAAATGCACGGGCTTCGGACCACCATTATTCGACATGAATCACCATACATAAGTTTGATTAAAAAACGCCCGATCATACCAAAATAGGTAGCGTACTCATATGGTTGATATCAATTTGCTACGATCTCAATTTGTGACTGAGACGGGGATCAAACTCATCGCTGTGACCACATTACCCGTCCTTGTCATACCACCAAAAATATCGTTATTTTTCGCAGTCAGCTCCTGCGGCGCCACCATCGGGACATATGCGCCCTGGTCGCTGGTTTTAGGCAACGGCTCCTAGGGTAAGCCCATGGCCCTATGAAAAGCATCAATACTAATGACTGCGACCATAATACTAAGTCCATTTAACGCTCTGTGGTAATTCTGTGTACCGCATCGATAGCGGTAGCAGGAAGATTAGAGCATCACCTAATGCTTGCCTTTCAGCGCATAAAGCGAGAGCGCCGCTTTACGCTCATGACAAAACTGACATTGCCTGGCAACACGACTTTCAGCGGCAATTGCGATTTTGTCGACAGCATGCCGATGATTACCTGATTCAGATATCTTTGCCCAGACCTTGCGGTAGGATTGCGGCAAATCCGGTCTCACTGAATTCGAAGCTGATGAATAATCAAAATTCACAACGATTCCTCTTATGTGCTGCGCTGATGACGTGAAACTTACACGAATTGCAAAGTTTAATAGCCGGGCCTCCCGCCGCAGGCGCGCCATGGCTAGGTTATTACCTGGCATCGAGAAGATCACCATTCCAAAATCAGAGATTTATAAAGAGGAATATAAAATGAACGTTAAACTGGTAGAAAACGCCTCTATCGCGATAGGCTAGCCCCATTCGATGTCGGAGCAAACAATGAAGGTATTGCAAGTCATCCCGCTCACGCGTGAAGCATTTGCGCCATTTGGAGATGTGATTGAGGTAAGTGAATCCGCAGAACAGCGTGAGATCAACGAGGGACATACAACCCGTTTTCACGATCTAGCCAGACTTACTTTGTCTGATCAGGGCGGACAACCTGCTATCAACATCTTTCGATCTAAGCCATTGGCCTCACCGATCAGCATCCGCTTGATGGAACGCCACCCAGTATCCAGCCAGTCATTTATGCCTTTGTCCGGCCACCCCTTCCTCGTCGTGGTCGCGGCTCCCGGGGAACTCGACCCAGAAGGTATTACGGCCTTTCTGGCATCACCATGGCAGGGCGTCAACTACCATGCAGGCACGTGGCATCACTACTGCCTGGCACTGGAATCAACCAGCGACTTCCTGGTGGTGGATCGGATTGCAGATGACGAGAATTGTGATGAGGTACAGCTCAAAGAATCCCTCGTCCTTAACCTATGAGTCAGTTTCTGCCAGCATTCTTGATCACATATACGGATTCGTCGTTTACCAATCCCCACGAGGTTGTCCTACCAGATGAACCACCCGAGTGTGCCGGTAACTTCACACACATGGGTGCAAAGTACTGGGGCTTTGAGAGTGAACGACATCGCGCCATTGCCTCAAGAGGTGAAAATCAAGGCTTTCGTTTTGACCACGACGCATTCAACAGTTTTATCATAGGCTTAACCCATCGCAGTCTTGTTAGGGAAATCAAGATCAGTACGAAGTGGTTTACGGGCAACCAGGTACCCTGTGTTTCGGTAGACTTGATCGAATCTGGCAACGAGGTTGTTGTGTTAGATCGCGTCACTTTGGAACCGGACCAGGAACATGTTTTTACCATCAGTGAAACCAGGGCAACTCAATGTCGCATTCGTTGCTTCCATGAGGGCGGGATCGCACGCGTTAACCTAATTGGCGATCTGGGTGAGTCACTATATGACAAACCAAATCTGCTGGAATATGCAGAGGTCAGTCATATCTCTAACGTTCACTATGGTTCTCCACAAATGGCAATCCGTGGCCAGCGTATTGAGAATCACATGGTTGGGTGGGAATCAGCACGTAGTGGTTTTGGTGAGCAAGCAGTCTTCCAGCTCAGGCAGCCGACACAGGTTCAATGCTTGATTGTCGATACCTATTTACATCGACTCAATCCACCACGCTCCTGCCACCTGTTCGGATTGCCTGCAGATGAAGCCATGACATTGGATGAAGCCATGTCCAAACAACCCCGCTGGCAAATCACGTTCGATAATGGCACTACCGTCACGCCGTCCGACATTCAGGCTTACATGCAAGATAAAGCCTTCCTAAACGAACCGGTTGCCAATCCACGTCAATTTAATATCGAGCTCGGATTACCCTGTGATTCACCCTGGGTTCCTCTGATTCGATTCAAGCATCTGGGGGCAGATACGTGGCATGAAATGAACGAAATCGAATCAGACCAATCAGTCAAACACTTGCTGTATATGCACTTCCCAAATGGTGGCGTGCATGGTCTAAAACTGTTCGGCAAAGAGCTCTAATGAAAAGATGCTAGCTCAGAAATCCAGACAGCCTTTTGGGCATCGTCAACGAACGAACCCCTAAAACTGTTCAACGCTAGTGCCCGAGCCTGGTCTTCAGTCATATCTAGTTCGTCTACCATGGCGACAAGATTGTCATTCAAATAACCGCCAAAATAAGGCGGATCATCTGAGTTCACAGTGACGCGGATACCCTGGTCCAGCATGTTTAGAATCGGGTGCTGGTCCAGCGACTGGTAAACACAAAGCCGAATATTGGAGAGCGGGCAGACGGTCAGCGGCATCTCCTCATCAATCAACCGCTTAACAAGTGCCTGGTCTTCAAGACACCTAACACCATGATCCACTCTCTCGACTTTCAGTAAGTCCAATGCGCCCCAGATATAACTCGGGTCGCCCTCTTCTCCCGCATGAGCGACACTGCGGTAACCTTGCTTGATCGCTTCTGCATAGACAGCCTCAAATTTCTCGGGCGGGTGGCCAAGCTCAGAGCTATCCAAACCTACTGTTAGAATTTTGTCCCTAAACGGTTCCGCTTGTTTTAGCACGTCCATGGCACTGTCGGCTGATAGATGCCGAAGGAAACACATAATCAGGGAAGCCGATTGCCCCCATTCTTTTCGGGCCTGTTCGATCGCAGAGTAGTAGCCATTGAACATCGTTTCAAAAGAGATACCACGCTCAAGATGGGTTTGGGGATCAAACATCATTTCGGTATGGACAATGTTCTGCTCGCGGCACTTTTGTAGGTAAGCAAACATTAAGTCAAAAAAGTCCTGCTCATTAAGCAGCACACTGGCACCCGCGTAGTAGATATCAAGAAAGCTTTGCAAGTTATCGAATGCATAAGCTTTCTCAACATCACCGAGAGATTTATAGGGGATGTCGATCGCGTGTCTCGCAGCTAAATCCAGCAGCATCTGCGGCTCCAACGTGCCTTCGATGTGCACATGAAGCTCAGCCTTCGGCATCGCCTTTACAAATTCCTTTAACTTCATCGACAATTCCTTAGATTATTCCTATTACTGTGCTGATACTGTCTTGGCACCTCCCGCATAATTATTTGGTACAACGAGGGCTAATTCGTTAACAACCGTCTTGATGGCATTGCGCTCGTTTCGGCGGTGGTTCACTCTAAAGACAGGCAACTGAATGGCGCCTAATTCGATATCGATAATGCTCGAAACAGTGAGGTGATACAAAGTGAATTCAAACTATCCTCGTGACCTGGTCGGATATGGCGAGCACCCGCCGAAGGTATCCTGGCCGGGAGGTCATCGGCTGGCTCTGCAATTCGTGATCAATTACGAAGAAGGTGGCGAGAATAACGTTTTGCATGGTGACGCTGGCTCAGAAAAATTTCTATCTGAAATCATCGGCGCGGAATCGTTTCCTGCACGTCACATGAGTATGGAATCGCTGTATGAATACGGCAGCCGAGCTGGTTTTTGGCGACTACACCGCCTGTTTAAACAGCACAATGTGCCAATCACCGTGTTCGGCGTTGCGATGGCAATGGCGAGAAATCCCGATGCAGTTGATGCCATGTTGGAAGCCGACTGGGAAATCGCCTGCCACGGCTATCGATGGATTGACTACCAGTTTATCGATGAAGATATCGAGCGTGAGCACATGGCCAAAGCAGTAGAGATCCATGAACGCCTGACCGGTACTCGCCCCCTCGGCTGGTACACAGGCCGAGACAGCCCAAACACTCGCAAGCTGGTCGTCGAAAACGGTGGATTCCTTTACGACAGTGATTGTTATGCCGATGACCTGCCCTATTGGGATACCGAATATGACAAGCCTCATCTGATCATCCCTTACACCCTGGACAACAACGATATGCGCTTCGCCACAACTCAGGGGTTCAACTCAGGCACACAGTTCTTCGATTATCTGAAATCTGCTTTTGATACTCTATATGAGGAGGGCGAATCTCAGCCGAAGATGATGAGCGTGGGACTTCATTGCAGGATTGTAGGTAAACCCGGCAGATTTCAGGCGCTCAAACAATTCGTCGAGTATGCGAAAAGTAAACAGCAGGTGTGGTTTTGTCGTCGTGCGGATATCGCACAGCATTGGCTAAAACATCATCCAAATCGTTAGTCAATTGAGGGCATTGCTCGCAATGATCCAGACTGCCGCGTACTTTACTGCCCCAGCCATCCAATCAATCGGCCTTTCTCGTCCTCGGTCATACCGGTCATATTGGCAAGCGGCATATAACCTGAAGTGACCGCCGTTCTAATCTGAATTTCGTGTTGTCGCACCTGCTTAAGAGATTCAAGGATGATCCCCCCAGGCGCGGCAGCAAAACCGGCTTTAGTGGGAGATGCCGCATGACAGTTAGTGCAATGTTTCGTGACCATCGCCAGCACTTCGGTTTCTGGCGTGCGGTGCTCAGCTAGCACCTGCTGTTTAACGTGCGCTTCGTATTGCCCGTAGCCAAGCCAAACGGCAAGTAGTAGAAAAGCTGCAAATGCCTGAATCAAGATTCCAACCCTAACAATACCCTGCTGGCGCAAATTGAAAAAATGCCGTGCCCAGGCAGTCGTGGCGATAATCCAAGCCAACACAAACCAGTTCCACGAATGCCCATATAGGAATGGGTAGTGATTACTGATCATGCAGAACAGTACGGGCAACGTGAAATAATTATTGAATTTGGATCGTTGCTTCGCAAAAGCAGCATCGTCCGCACTGGGTTCCAACCCCTGCTCCACTGCGGCGACAAAACGTTTTTGGCTTGGAATAATGCCCAGAAATACATTACCCGCCATAATGCTGCCCATCACAGCACCCACATGTAGGAAGGCAGCGCGGTCTGAAAATAGACGCGTTGCAAGCCAACAGGCGAAAAACAAGACGAGGCCCATAAAAACAGCGAAAATAGCCTCATTATTTCGAAGAGGTGTTCTAAGACCAACCTCATAGATACCTAGGCCACCAAAGACGAACAACACACTACACACAATGGCCATGGTTGGATCGGTAATCCAATTTCCAGGACCAACAAGATAACTCTGTGCCTGAAAGTAGTAGACCGCAATCATCAACAACATGCCGGTCATCCAGGTGGTATAAGCTTCCCACTTGGACCAGTGTAAATTCTTCGGCCAGCTGGGTGGTGCGAGCTGGTACTTGCTGAAATTGTAAATACCACCACCATGGATCGCCCACAGCTGACCTTTCACACCAGCCTTTTTATCTTCTTCGGAGGGTTCCTCAAGACTATTGTCGAGAAACACAAAGTGCAGCGAGGCTCCGATCCATGCTATACCGGTAATCAAGTGAAGCCAGCGCACGATGACACTGAACCAGTCGATCGAATAACTTGCTAACCATTCCATTAAACCCACTCCGCTGAATACTGCAGATGGCCAAATATGTTGGTCTGTTCAATGAGTCGCTCATCACCTAATATCATATAAATGAACAGCTCCTCTTCAAGGGTTGTCGCCGTCACAAGCCTCTGCAGCACATTCGGCATGCGTTCGGCATTCAACACAATGAAATCAGCCTCTTTACCTGGCATAAAATTGCCAATGTATTGGTCAAGTAACAGCCCCTCTGCATTGCCGAGTGTTGCCATACAAAATGCCTCAAAGGCGTGCAGGCTATAACCCTTCAACTGGCATATCTTGTAGGCCTCTGCCAACGTGGGAAACAAACTCATACTCGTCCCGCCACCGACATCTGTGGCAATAGTGACGGGTATATTCGCTGCTTTCATCCTCGAAAGGTCAAACAATCCACTGCCAAGAAACAGGTTTGAAGTTGGGCAGAATGCGATACGCCCGCCCTTGTCTGCCAGCCGCATCACCTCGTCATCACTCAAGTGAAGGCAATGCCCGAATACGGCCCTTGGGTGGTTCATACCATAGATCTCATAAGCATGAAGATAATCGTCTGCTTCGGGATAGAGCGACAGCAACCAATCGATTTCAGCCAGGTTCTCCGAAAGATGTGTTTGTAGCCAGGTACCCGGATACTCCTGCTGAAGTTTCTCGACAGACTTCATTTGCTGTGGCGTCGAGGTACCGGCAAATCGAGGCGTCACGGCATAGCCTAAGCGGCCCTTGCCATGCCACTCTTCGATCAACTGCTGGCTATCACGGTAGCCACTTTCCGCTGTGTCTGTCAGATTTTCTGGCGCATTGCGGTCCATCAAGACTTTACCGCCCAGCAGTCGCATGCCTTTTTCGTAAGCCTGCTTGAACAGTTCGTCAGCCGTGTGCTTATGGCTTGTGCCATAAACCATAGCCGTCGTCGTACCGTTTTCCAGCAGCCCATCAATAAAGCGTTTGATACCAGCGGCCGCATAGGCTGGGTCAGCAAACTTTGCCTCAGCCGGAAAAGTAAAATCATTCAACCAATCGAGGAGCTGGCGTCCATAGGAACCCATCACTTCTAACTGAGGGGCATGCACATGGCTATCAATAAAACCCGGCATAATGAGGCCCGCGGCGTTCTCCGCTCGACTCAAATCTAGCCCCTGCTGCTCCAACGCATGTGCATCGCCCATGTTCTGCACAAGTCCATCCTTGATGACAAGTACACCGTCCTCAAAGTACTCTGGCGTTGGGGGTTGGCTGCTGATGAAATGTAAAATCCGACCACGAATCATTCGGTCCATCTAACTACCCCGGTACGTGGAGTAGCCAAAGGGACTCAGCAATAGCGGCACATGGTAATGCTCGCTCGTGTCCTGCACACGGAAGGAGATGTGCACATCTTCATAAAAAGTCGCCACCTGTTTTTCGAAAAAATATGCTTCAACTTCAAATTCAATTCGATACTTCCCGCTCTGCAATTCGAACACATCGAGCCAGCTCGTTACCCTGCCATCGACATCTGTCACTGCGGTCGTGATCTTCCCTTGCGGACCAAATAACGTCAAACAAACACCCGCCGCGGGTCTACCAGTGGTGGTATCCAAAATGTGCGTCGTAATCGGTGCTCGGTCTATCAAGTTACATTCCTTCTGAAGAGAGCCATGCGTAGAGAGCCCCTATAATGAGTTTATGAAGAACCTGTGAAAAGAGTATTCAAGCGAAGCTCTGCAATGAGCCATTGTTCATGCGCTCCGTTCACAAGCTCACTGGCGCGATTGTTCGGTATGCGAGCTTGCAGTAATTCGAGCATTTTCGTCGCCGACTTTCCAGTCGCACAAACGATGAAGATGAAACCAAACTTGGTCAAATAGGTCTGGTTAGCGTCCCGCAGTGCAATTAGAGTTTCTTCATCGGCGGTCGAAATCTGGCCCTGTTCAGCCTTCGCTGTATTGGCGTATTTGTTGCGCAGCGCGTCAAGATCGCCAATTTGCGGATGTGCGGTGAAAGCCTCCAGAATCTCTTCCTCTGTAGCCGAGCGCCATCGTCTTATACCATTATTAATAAGCCCGGCGACCGAATCAAAGGGTCGCGCATCCGCCATCTTTTCCGCCCAACTCAAACAACCGAGACAGACTTTGAACTCATGGACTGCTGTTTCTCGCACCATCGCGTTTAGTTCAACGAGTGTCATTTCACTGGATTCGAGTCAGGGCTCGACGAGTCAGACTTCATATCTTTAAGAGCCGCTTTAATCTCGCGCCAACTAACACCCCGATGGCTAGCCTGAGCAGGATCTTCTGCAAGTGACAACACTTCCGCTGCAATAGAAACGGCAACTTCCATGGGTCGCTTACCTTTCACACCCGGTATGCCCACCGGACACCTGCAGCGGGATTGGTCGTCTGCCGAAAACCCATCGTGTTGTAAGCGCTTCATAAATCGTTTGGCTTTGGTCTCAGATCCAATCAGACCGATATAGTCAATATCAGTTTCATCTAGCAGTATCGCCAATATACGGTAGTCCAGCGCATGGTCATGGGTCAGGATCAATGCTTTGCTATTGGCCTTGAGTTGCCCTGCAAAAAGCTCGGGGTCCACCGTCGAATGGGCCATAACATTACGAGGCAGCTCACAGGGGAACTGTTCCCGCCTGGAATCCACCCAGTCGATTCGAGCATCACATTCAGCAAGAATGTTGACGACTGCTTTGGCGACATGACCGGCGCCAAAAATCGCTATCTGTAGACCGGCCGCCGGAAAGACTTCAAACATCAAGGTCATACTACCGCCACAACATTGTTCCGCCTTACCCGCAAGTGGAAAATGTTCCAGCCTTTGCAGACTCACCCCATCAATCAATAATTTGCGAGATTTTTCTATCGCAAGAAACTCCAACTGGCCGCCGCCTATGGTGTCGGAGGTTTGATCATCGGTCACGACGATCTTGCTACCACCTTCTCTTGGTGTTGATCCGTTGGCCCCTACAACCGTGACCAGTACAAAGCCAACCCCACTATCGTGGCATTGATTCACTGCAGCCTGCCAATTGATTGTCTGGTTCACTTTGCTACCCCTGTTCTGTCTTGCTAAGCAGACTAGCTTGTTTTGCTGACTGGATTGCATAATAAACCTGCTCCGGTGTGGCCGGGGAGTTCACCAGTGTATTGAACTTATAATCGGCGACGCTCGCACAGGCATCCCTGAGCGCACACCAGACACTTATTGCCAGCATCAGTGGCGGTTCGCCAACGGCCTTGGAGCGATAAATAGTAGGTTTGTGATTTGCTCTATTGAATAAGCGAACATTGAATGCATCGGGCACATCATAGGCTGTGGGGATCTTATAGTTCGCCGGGCTATCAGAAATCAAACGACCCGTATCATCCCAGAGCAGTTCTTCTGTCGTTAGCCACCCCATACCCTGAACAAAGCCACCCTCGATTTGGCCAATATCAATCGCCGGGTTAATAGAGTCACCCACATCTTGCAAAATATCCACCTGGGTAACGCGGTATTCACCCGTCAGCGTATCAACCACTACCTCTGAAACGGCGGCGCCATGTGCAAAATAGTAAAACGGTGTGCCAGAGCCTGCTTCCTTGTCGAAGTGGATGTCCGGTGTCTTATAGAAACCTGAAGACCAGAGTTGTACTCGGTTCAGGTAGGCGAGATTCACGGCATCAACAAAAGTGAGGGTCTCTGGAGCGTCTCCACCTACCCAAACCTGGTCATCCGCAAACTCGATATCATCGGCCACCACATTAAAATGCTCTGCGAGAAAAACCTCCATCCGGG
>JBLHQQ010000081.1:0-9703 GCA_047625245.1 Candidatus Azotimanducaceae bacterium | reverse complement strand
CTCCAGGATCAAGGTGCAGATGTTCGCGTTGTGATGACAAAAGCCGCTACGGAATTCATCACGCCGCTTACCATGCAGGCGCTTTCGACTCACCCCGTGCACACAGATATTTTGGATACTGAAACTGAATCCGTGATGGGTCATATCGAGTTAGCCCGCTGGGCGGATCTAGTTTTAATAGCACCGGCAAGCGCCAATTTTATTGCCCGACTGGTCTCTGGCCAGGGAGATGATCTCCTGACGACGCTTTGCCTTGCAGCGGAGTGTCCCATAGCCGTCGCGCCGGCGATGAACCAAGCGATGTGGAACAACGGCAATACACAAATCAATATGGATAAACTAATCGCCGGGCCGGTGCATGTTTTGGGACCTGAATCTGGCAGCCAGGCCTGTGGCGAGGTTGGCAATGGCAGGCTTCTTGATGTTCCTCTGATTGTGGAGGCTGTTAGCAGTTTATTCCCCTCAACATTATTATCAGGCAAACGAGTTGTCATCACCGCTGGACCGACTCGAGAGGTCATTGATCCAGTCCGTTATATTTCGAACCACAGTTCGGGAAAACAAGGTTACGCGCTCGCAGAAGCAGCTATCGAAGCAGGAGCAGAGGTTACTCTCGTCACTGGACCCACCGAGCTGCCCGTCGTCGATAGAGCCAAAATAGTCAGCGTCACATCTGCTCAAGAAATGTATAACGCCGTTATGGAAAACTTAAAGGGCTGCGACATTTTTATCGGAGTTGCTGCCGTTGCAGACTATCGGCCAATCAACATCGCCGATCAGAAAATCAAAAAGGTGAACGGTACTAATATTCTGACGCTAGAGCTAACGGAAAACCCAGATATCGTAGCGGCAGTCGCAAAACATGACCCTAAGCCATTTACCGTTGGCTTTGCTGCTGAAACCCAGAACCTCGTAGACTATGCTCGCAAAAAACTCGTTACGAAGAATTTGGATCTCATTGTCGCCAATAATGTATCTGACCAAAGGATCGGTTTTAACAGCGACGACAATGCCACCACCATTTTGTGGCCTAACGGAGAGGTCAGCTTACCGCTTATGTCTAAAAGTACATTGTCGAGGCACATTATTTCACTAATCGCAGAGCACTTAGAATGAAAGCGCCTGGAATGAAAGCTGTTCAGCTGAAGATATTGAACCCAAAAGTGGGCAATGAATATCCATTGCCAGCCCACGCGACCGTCGGCAGCGCCGGATTGGACCTACGAGCGTGCCTAGATAATCCTGTGACTCTCGAACCCGGGGACACCATCTTGATTGCAACCGGCATCGCCATCTATTTAGCTGACCCCAACTATGCGGCGATGATCTTGCCCCGTTCAGGTTTAGGTCATAAGCATGGCATTGTGCTCGGCAATCTAGTGGGGCTAATAGACTCTGATTACCAAGGAGAGCTTATGGTGTCTTGTTGGAACCGAGGGAGTAAAGCTTTCACCGTCGAGCCAGGAGATCGAATCGCTCAAATGGTCATTGTGCCAGTCGCTCAGGCACAGTTTGAAATTGTTGACGAATTTGACGAAACAGACCGGGGTGCCTCCGGCTTCGGGTCGTCAGGAAAACAGTAGGGGGCTTTTGCGTGACAGCAAAATCAAAAAACCAACTCATCGCAAGCACTCATCGGACGAGCCTTATCAATCAAACAGCTGATAACGCTCGTGCACGGGTCAACCAGGCACATATGAAGTTGCTCAAACAAGCGAACAATATGGCCACCAGTATTCGCCTCACTGAACTTGTTGTGGATGCCGACGCCTCAGCCAGAGCATTGGAAGAATCTCGGCTGCGAGAACTCATACCCAACGCTGTTAGAGTTCGAATGATTCAGGTCGGAGAAGCCAAGGTTGATCGAGAAGAGAATCCCCCGTTTACCTATACCTCGCTCGATATGGTTAACAAAGCTGAGCAGGGGGAAATCGTTTACCCTGAGGTAATTAACGCCAACGGTCGATGGGTTGTGGGTCTCGCTGCACCCATCAAACTACCTTCAAGTGACACCGTGCGCGGCACGCTATTTGTTTATTTGGACACTGCTGCCCTTCTCGGTGAAATCAGCAAAGAATTACAAGTTAGCGTCACGATCATCCAAGCCTTCAATCACATCCAAACAATTGAATTCCTTAAGGTGGGAGAGGGAGTTGGCGAGCCAATAGGGCGGGACTTGATCAACGCAACCTGGAAACTTAAATTTCAGCCTTCTGCAGAACTCACCAACTCGAGTATTGGCTTCTTGATCATCGCATTAGGAGGCGTGTTTTTCGGCATCAAAAAAATAATCAGCACTTTACAATCCGACACAACCCTGCGTCAGAATCAAATAGCAGATGCTATCAACGGCAACTTTAGCCCGAGCAAACACTTTCAATTAGGAGAGTTTATCGAGCTCGCTCTGACTTTGGCCCGCCTGAGTAAAAAGGATCCGATAAAGAAGGAAGTCAAACCTCTGAACGTTAAGGCTGAGTCTATTGATATAGAAATGGATGAAGAGGTGGGCTACCAAGCTGTTGTTGAAGAAAGTGTCGAGCAAGAGCCGGGGGCTGGAGAAGAGAATGACCGCCCAGACGTAGCAGCGATTTTCAGGGCTTATGACATTCGAGGCGTGGTCGGCCAAACACTCAACGTGGAGATCGCCTACCGAATTGGCCAGGCTATTGGTTCTGAAGCCGACAGTCAGGGCGAGGCGAAAATTGTCGTTGGAGCAGACGGTCGACTCTCGAGTCCAGATCTGGTTGACGCTCTTATTGACGGTTTGGTGTCAACCGGCCGAGAAGTCATTAGCATCGGTTTTGTTCCTACGCCTCTTCTCTACTACGCCACAAATAATTCAGAGGCAACCAGCGGTGTTATGATTACGGGGAGCCACAACCCCAAAAACCACAATGGTATGAAGATCGTGTTAGCGGGCCGAACGTTACTGGGGGATGAGATTCAACAGCTGCTCGTGAGATATCAAAATCAGGATTTTGTCAGTGGTGAGGGGGATGTCACCGAGATAGACATTCGTAAAGATTACATAGATGCAATTACTGACGATGTTGTCGTAGCGAAGCCTTTGAAGGTTGTTGTGGATTGTGGAAATGGAATTGCGGGGGACATTGCCCCAGAACTTCTTGGCAATCTTGGTTGTGAAGTTGTGCCGCTATATTGCGATGTTGATGGAAATTTTCCTAACCATCACCCAGATCCAACAGTGCCCTCAAACCTAGAAGACCTCATTAATGTGGTTCGCTCAGAGGAGGCAGACCTAGGGGTCGCCCTCGACGGTGATGGAGATCGGCTGGTAGTCGTCACCTCGGATGGCGATATTATTTGGCCAGACAGGCTTTTAGTGTTGTTTGCGAAGGACGTTGTGTCCCGAAACCCAGGTTCCGACGTTGTCTACGATGTGAAGTGTACTCACCATTTAAACAGCGTGATAAGCGGCTTTGGTGGTCGTCCTGTTATGTGCCGCTCCGGTCATTCCTACATCAAAGCAAAGATGAAAGAAACTGATGCCATCCTAGGCGGCGAAATGTCAGGCCATATATGCTTCCAGGAAAGGTGGTTTGGATTTGACGATGGTCTGTACTCCGCGGCGCGCCTACTTGAAATTGTTGGGTCTCAGTCAGAAGGGCTTGCTGAATTGCTGCAGGAATTTCCCTCGGGTATATCAACGCCCGAAATTACCATCCCAGTGGCAGAGTCTCACAAGTTTGATATTGTCGATAAGTTGATCGCTTGCGCCGATTTTGGCGATGCAACAGTCACAGAGATCGACGGCTTGCGAGTCGATTTCGCAGAAGGCTGGGGTCTCGTGCGTGCCTCCAATACCACCGCCTGCCTAACGCTACGATTTGAAGCAGACGATGAAGAAAGCCTTGAAGATATTCAAGCCAGCCTTACTTTTTAGAGCGACGAGATGACCCTAAGTCGAGATTCGGCGATGAATATCGCCAACGTTTTAACTGAAGCTTTGCCTTATATACAACGCTTCACCGGCCGTACCATAGTCATTAAGTATGGCGGCCACGCCATGGTTGATAACACCCTTAAACAACAGTTCGCCCGTGACATCGTGCTCATGAAATTGGTCGGATTAAACCCAGTCCTAGTTCATGGTGGTGGTCCTCAAATCGGCAAACTCCTACAGGAACTTAATATTCAAAGTTCTTTTGTCGATGGTATGCGTGTGACGGACAGCAAGACTATGGACGTCGTTCAAATGGTTTTAGGTGGTCTGGTGAATCAAGACATCGTCAACCTCATCAATACCGCCGGTGGCAACGCCGTGGGATTAACTGGCAAAGACGCAAACCTCATCATCGCCAAGAAGATGCTGATCGAGCGACCATCACCAGAACTTACCACACCAGAGATTATTGATATTGGTCATGTCGGAGAGGTTGTTCGCATCAATCAATCTTTACTCAACCTACTTACCCAAAGCGATATTATCCCCGTCATTGCACCTATCGGTGCTGGTGAGGATGGCACGACCTACAACATTAACGCAGATCTGGTTGCCGGAAAGATTGCCTCGGAGCTTAAGGCTGAAAAGCTGATGCTACTCACCGACGTCGAAGGTATCAAAGACAAGTCTGGCCAACTACTATCTTCATTAACTTTAAGTGATGTGGAACGCTTAATCGATGAAGGTACGATTAGTGGAGGAATGCTACCGAAGATTCGTTGTGCAGTTGAAGCCGTTGAGCAAGGCGTCACTAGCGCACAAATTATTGATGGCAGAGTCGCTCACGCGGTGTTGCTGGAACTGCTCACTGATGAGGGCGTTGGCACAATGATTTCCTCCTCAAGCCTTATGGAGGCAACCAATCATGAGCGGTGAAGAAAAAATCTCACGCAAACAACAAATACTCCAGTCCCTCGCAGAAATGTTGGAAGCAACGCCTGGTGGGCGAATCACAACGGCAGGCCTCGCAAAGCACGTCGGCGTTTCAGAGGCGGCCCTTTACCGACACTTTCCAAGCAAAGCAAAAATGTTTGATGGTCTCATTGAATTTATTGAAGAGACCATTTTCTCTCGAATCAAAGTCATATTGAGCGATGAAGCCTCGACGGATAGTCGTTGTGACAAAACCCTTTATCTATTATTGACCTTCGCTGAGCGCAATCCCGGCATCACTCGAATTTTGACTGGAGACCCTCTCGCCGGAGAAACAGATCGGTTGCGGACCCGGGTAGCACAATTTTTTGATCGTTTTGAACTACAGCTAAAGCAAATTCTTCGTGAAGCTGAACTGAGAGGCGACCAGTGTGTCGATATTGATGTCGCCATTGCAGCAAACTTAATGCTGGCGGCTGCAGAAGGACGGATTAGCCAATTTGTTCGAAGCGATTTTCAGAGGATGCCAACTCAGGACTGGCCGACCCAGTGGCGGGTCATCAGACAAGCGCTATTTAGTTCGGCAAGTTAGTTTCGCGAGGTCCCTTCCCTAAAGCTAAGTCTAGCTTCCAACGGCGCCAGTTTGATAGAACTTCCGGATCCGCTTTAAGTCATCACCAAAGTCAGTCTCTAGCTGTTCCATTTCGCTCTGTTTCTCGACAATTTCTGCTTCGTTGCTTCGAATACGGTTTTCTATCGATCGGATCTAGGCAAGCCATCCTCATTAACATACTTGTAAAGTTCAGCAGCCACCGATGGCGCAAGTAGTGCTAAACCGGCTGCCGCCACTATTTATGAACCGTTCCTTTAATACCATAAGTGTCTTGGTATGCCTTCACATTCTCGAGAGCTTCCTCAAAGTCACCAGAAGTTTCAAGGTACGCAACAATATCGCTCAATTTTACGACGCTAACAACCTCGATACTAAACTCTGCAGCCACTTCCTGAATCGCTGAAAGCGGTCCCTGACCCCGTTCCTCCCGATCAATCGCGACCGCGACGCCAACAACGGTGGCAGGCGTATCCTCGAGCAGCGCCATCACTTCTCGAATCGCAGTACCTGCCGTGATCACATCATCTACAATCACAACGTTCCCCGCGAGGGGTGAGCCCACTAGATTCCCGCCTTCGCCGTGAAGTTTGGTTTCCTTTCGGTTGAATACAAAGGGTACATCGCGATTATGATCCACCTGAAGCGAAATTGCCGTGGTGGCGACAAGTGGAATCCCTTTATAAGCAGGCCCCATCAACATATCGTACTTCAACGTCGAGGCCTCCAGCGCCTCGCCGTAGAATTGTCCCAGTCGATGTAAAGCCGCTCCGGTATTAAATCCTCCCGCATTGAAGAAGTAAGGACTGACCCGCCCAGACTTCAATACAAACTCACCAAACTGGAGTACACCATATTCAACAGCGAATCGTATAAACCGCTCCTGAAAGGGCTGCATCAAGCCACTCCACAGGCAGCTTTCTGGGCAACAACGAGCTCGCCAATGCCTTTTTCTGCAAGTTCAAGCATCGCATCTAACTCTGAGCGGTTGAAAGGTGCCCCTTCTGCCGTGCCCTGGACCTCAATAAACGCACCGGATTCGGTCATCACGACGTTCATATCCGTCTCAGCGGATGAGTCTTCAATGTATTCGAGATCAAGTAGCGGCGAAGTCTCAACGATACCAACTGAAACAGCTCCGACAAATTGCGTAAACGCCTTAATTTTTGCCGTTTTCTGCAACGCCAGATGAAGCGCGACACAACCCCCAGTGATCGAGGCGGTTCTGGTTCCGCCATCGGCTTGAATCACATCGCAATCGATCCGAACCGTACACTCACCCAAGGCTTTCATATCGATGCAGCTTCTGAGAGATCGACCGATCAAACGTTGGATCTCCACAGTCCGCCCACCCTGTTTACCTCTCGCGGCTTCTCGATCCATACGAGTATTGGTCGAGCGAGGTAACATTCCATATTCACAGGTCAACCAGCCCTGCCCCTTGCCTCGAAGAAAGCCGGGTACACCTCCATCTACGCTGGCGGTACAGATTACCTTGGTGTCTCCAAAGGAGACCAAAACCGATCCTTCGGCGTGTTTTGTATAGCCAGCTTCAAAGGTGACGATGCGAGCTTGATCGAGGGCGCGGTCGTTAGAACGAGTAAATGACATTGATTTTCCTACTAGTACATTAATCTCCATTATACTTGGGCCGATCATCGAAGAGCGCTAAGACGCAAAATTAATATGACAAATAGTATGACAGCATTCGCCCGAGCGGAATCCGACGGCATCGTTTGGGAGGTACGCTCCGTGAACCAGCGTTACCTGGACGTAAATCTTAAGATACCCGAGTCATTTCGGTTCCTCGAGCCAACTCTGAAGGAAATGCTGCGAGGCAAGATTCAGCGAGGAAAATTGGATTGTCTGCTTCGAATTGAAGCAACTGTTGACGACCCAACAGATCTGCAAGTCAATCGGCAGGGTTTGGAGAAACTTCGGAGTGCAGCAAATCAATTGTCGGAGCTTTTCCCAGAAGCGACGCCACCCAATACCTTAGACTTGTTGCAATGGCCCGGTGTTCTAGAACAAAAAAAACAAGATAAGGATGTCCTAGGTACAGTCATCGCGGCCGTTTTCGCTGATGCGGCAGCAGCTCTTTCCGAGATGAGGGCACGGGAAGGGGCTGAATTAGAACGAATTATTCGCGAAAAACTGGAGGAGCTTAGCACCATCGTAACAGCCGTCCGAGGTGAGGTCGCTGTCATTCAGGAGCGGCAGCAGCAGCGGATCCGTGACCGAATTGCAGAGCTACAGGTTGATGTAGACCAAGGTAGACTAGAGCAGGAACTGGTTTATCAGGCGCAAAAGAGCGATGTGGCTGAAGAGTTAGACCGTCTCGAAACCCATGTCACGGAAGTTTTATCTACTCTGGACAGCAAAAAACCATCGGGACGAAGGTTAGACTTTCTCATGCAGGAGTTAAATAGGGAGGCCAATACACTCTCATCGAAAGCCATCGCGGCCAATACAACTATAGCGGCGGTAGAGCTGAAGGTCATCATCGAGCAAATGCGAGAACAGGTGCAGAACATCGAATGACCCATTCGCAAGGAAAAGTTGTCGTTATCGCTGCGCCATCGGGTGCCGGTAAGACCAGCCTTGTAAAGGCTCTCATCGAAACCAGCCCCAATATCGACGTCGCTGTTTCGCACACTACCCGTTCGATGCGACCCCATGAGGTCGACGCCATTAACTATCATTTCGTCTCTGTGAAGGACTTCCGCTCCCTCCAAGACAAGAATGGCTTTATCGAGTCCGCTGAAGTATTTGGCAATCTCTACGGTACTAGCCGAGACGCGATTACCAGAATCATTAATCAGGGTAAGCACCTGGTACTCGAAATCGACTATCAGGGTGCTGCGCAGATTAGACAGCAGGTCCAAAACGCGATCTCAATTTTTATTCTGCCTCCGAGCCTGGCGACTCTGAAGGAGCGACTGCATAGTCGCGCCCAGGATGACGCTGCGGCCATCGAGCGTAGGGCTGGAGAGGCCATGAATGAGATCTCCCACTTCAAAGAGTTCGATTATTTGGTCGTCAACGATGTTTTTGATGTTGCCTTGAACCAAATACGGTCGATCATTGAATGTGGTGACGCATCTTTTACCCTAAAAAATCAACTCACGGTGCAAAGTATCTTATTATCGGAATTGCTTACAACATCACCCTAAGCTATTGTTTTTACCTTGTAATTTTCGTTAAACTGCGCGGCCTCTTGAATCGTCAATCGAGTTAGGAGTAAGCGCACACGAAAATTGGAGAATTTAATGGCTAGAGTGACTGTTGAAGATTGTCTAGAGAACGTCGAGAATCGTTTCGAATTGGTAATGGTCAGCAGCAAGCGGGCACGTCAGCTCGCGACCGGCGGCAAAGACGCTTTGGTACCTCTGGAGAACGACAAGCCAACTGTGCTGGCACTTCGCGAGATCGCTGAAGGCTTAATTGATGCCTCGATCCTCACGGATAAACCCCAGCTAGAAGAACATGATCTGGTGATTGATACTCAAACTGATGGACTTAACCTACCTTCCACAGAATTCTAATACTCCTCGGTTGAACACCCTGCGAGTCAGCCGGAGCAATCTTTGCTAACGATTGACTCCCTCGCGCTTGAGCTGGGCGAATATCTTGAACCTGACCAAATTGATCAGGTTAAACAGGCGTATTACTTCGCCGAGAAGGCTCATACAGGTCAAAAGCGTAAGTCTGGTGAAGATTATATTCATCATCCTCTGGCTGTCGCAGCCATCCTCGCTGAAATGCATATGGACCATCAATGTTTGATGGCGGCACTTCTTCACGACGTCATCGAAGACACCGGCGTACCAAAACACACCTTGTCAAAAGAATTTGATGAGGATGTCGCGAATCTGGTCGATGGTGTCAGTAAGCTCAAAAGCATGTTCCAATCTCGGGCGGAAGCTCAGGCCGAAAACTTTCAGAAAATGACCTTGGCAATGGCTAAGGATATTCGCGTCATCCTGGTTAAGATTGCTGACCGACTCCACAATATGCGAACTCTCGGACACCTGGATGCCGAAAAACGACGCCGCATTGCAAAGGAAACCCTTGAGATCTACGCGCCGATCGCAAACCGGCTCGGCATGAACAATATACGCGTGGAATTTGAAGAACTGGGTTTCAGGGCTATGCATCCTCTTCGATCACGCATGATCGAGAAAGCGGTGTTAAAGGCTCGAGGAAACCGTAAGGAAGTCGTGAGCAAAGTCATGTCTTCCATCGATACCTGTCTG
>JBLHQQ010000080.1:0-9801 GCA_047625245.1 Candidatus Azotimanducaceae bacterium | reverse complement strand
GTCTTGCAGTGGTATCTGCAGGAAGGTCGTTTGGATCGTAGCCAAGCAATCCATATACCTCTGCTTCAGTTTGAGCCAATTGTGGGTTACCCGTTGACAGATTTTGTAGAAAGCGTGAAACATTTTCGCCGAAAATATCGTACTGGGTGTTTGCCCAAGAAGAGGCGCGTAAAGCTTCGGGGTGCGTCGCAAGCACGTGGAATGCTTCAAGGAATCCTTCCATGCACATTTTCCAATTGCCGGGCAACTCCTTGCTTGTATGCAATGCGACGTAACGATTTTCTAAACCCCAATCCCTAAAGTGCTCCGGTAAAACCTCGAGATGTTCAGCAAGCGGTGGGCAATTCTCGTCGAAGTTGATAAATATAAATCCTGCCCAACTCTCACAAGGTATGGCGGAAAGGCCGAAGGTTTCATCGTCAACATGGGGAAAATCCCATCGACAAGGGATTTCTCGTAATGAACCGTCGGTCTGCCATGTCATGCCATGGAAGGGGCACCGAATGAAGGGTTTGTTGCCTGTACTGCCAGAGTCTGCAAGTTGCATCCCACGGTGTGGGCAAGAATTCACGAATGCACGAGGTTGATTGTCTTCACCGCGAATGACGAGGGCGCTGTAAGGACCTACGTCGTAGACCATGAAATCACCAGTCTTAGGAATATGCTCTTCTCGGCAGGCCCATTGCCAAACTTTAGGCCATAGATTGTCTATTTCAAGTTGGTAAAATTCTGGCGAGGTATATCGTGAGAAAGGTAAGTCTCCATCACCTAAAAAATCATACTTCGACGCCATCAAACCCATGTCAAATTGACTGTCTTCGTTCTCGAGTACCTGCCGAACCGAAGGCCCTGGGCACCTGGCCTCACCGGGGGGTAAATTGGGGTCCGACGGTTTGGTTAGGATTTTTATCATGTCTTTCATGGTGTGACCTCGTGGGCGACAGAAAAAGTGTACCACCTCTTTTATCTTTACATAGCGACGTATCATATTTTAGATTGGTTAACTCGCAGATCAGGATCGAACGTAATGGCACAGACACACGACCACGAAATAGTATCAATTTATCCATTCTCGGATGCCGAGGTGAATCAGCTTATGAATGCCTCAGTTGAGTGTGTTCTCATGTGGGCAACCAAAGATGGCTGGCCAGTCGGGGTAACTCACGCCTTCGTCTGGCATGACGAAAAAATATGGCTGACGTTCTCTGCTCACAGGCACAGAACTGCAGCGATCAAGCGGGATAATCGAGTATCGGTGAATGTGAGTTCTCATGGTTACCCTCAGGCCATGGATTCTACTGGGCTGCCGGGTGGCGCAATCACGTTCAAGGGAACTGGAGAGTTTTTCGATGATGACGAAACCAAATCTTGGTTTTACACGGCACTTTCACAGAAGCTAAACCCAGATAACGCACAGGGCGAAAAGTTCTTTTTCGACGTGTTGGATTCACCTCTTAGAACTGTTCTCGCTGTGACGCCTACCAAAAAGATTATGTACAACGGCACAAATGCCGGCCGGCACATGGCAGGTACCATTGACGAAGGCGAGTTAGGTGAGCGTATGGCAGTGGATGTGGACCGGATGAATAAGCTTCGTGCTGAGAAGGGTTTGGAGCCAAGATAGACCTTTGTGCTCCTCGTTACTTGTTATGACTGAAGATTTAAAGTTCTAGCTATTTAAAACAAACAGGCTTGATTGTTTTAAATATTAATAAATATTCCGATTCGAAAATGTGGTCACCCTGGATTGGGTGGCCACGACCTTTCCAGCATCAACCGTCAGCTCTCATCCATCAACTCTCATTCATCAATAGGGGGATGAGTGCTACTTGAGGAGTTGATCGCACTCCATGCTTTCCAGAGCGGCAAGGGATCGAGATAACATAATTTTACCGAGCTCAATGCCCCGAGCGTTGCCTGGGTCCAAGGTGCCACAAACAGCAATGGGCGTAATCATGGTGATCATCAGGTTGAGCCGATAGTGGGTTAGGCATTCATCAAAAGAGTAGTTTTTCACACCATTGACGATGAGCACGTCATGGTAGCGTCGTAAGCTCGCCAGCTCAGTTTCTCCACGAAGCTCCGGACCGCAACTCTGAGCACTAAAATAAGCAATGTCGTGAGTACAATTGCCGCCTCGAGTGTTCTGCCAATCGACGGCAATAATTTCTAACTGACCCTCTCGGGTCGGCAGCAACATATTATCTGTACGGTAATCCCCATGAGTAAGGGTTTGCGGCCCTGACATGGCCACTGACACTAGTTCACCAAACTGCTCACCTATTCGAGTAACCGTCCGTTCAAGATCTCCATGAAACAACTCACCAAAGCCATCTAAGGTGGGTTGGATACCCGGCTTATAAATAGCATCTCTGCGAAATAGCGTCAGTTCTTCATCATCGTGATAGGTTAACCATGGAATATCGCCTACCTTCTCCCAAAAGTGAGCGTGCATTTTTGCGGCGCCTTCGAATGCCAGTGTTAGCACTTCGGGTTTGCAACCTTGTAGTTGGTTGCCAACAACCTCTGTACCAAAATCCTCAAGTATCAGTAAGAACTCTTGGCTGTCCGGATCAATCTCTGCATATAGGCATTCTGGGCTCTTTATTGGGCACTCAGCTGCCAAGTCTCGATAGAAGTTAACTTCGTTGAGATAAAAGTTTAAGCCTTTAGCGATTTCGATATTTTCGTTTTGGGAAACCACTTTGACAATGACGGTGGTCGATTCGCCAGTATCGAAACCGAGTGTGGCTCTCCCGATTGATGACAAGAGCCCAACCCCTTCACCGAGAGGTTGCACGTCGACGGAAGTAATTGGCTGCGAATATTTGCCGACCAGAACTTCGTTCGCGATTGCAGGCGTGAACTGTTGTGCATTCTGAATGATCCTTTCCATGTTGGTCTTCTCCGAGGCTAATTGTGATAAATTTACCACTTTTACTGAGTCTTTAGGCTAATCGTCTTGGAGGAATTGATGTCTGTATCTGAACGTTTTGGACTGAATGGTCATGTAGCGGTTGTGACAGGTGGTGGTCGTGGAATTGGCGAAGGGATTGCTAGGGACTTCGCTGATGCAGGTGCGTCGGTGATCGTTGCGGCGAGGCGTAAGAATGAGATTGAAGCGGTTGCTGCAGAGATTAATGCTGCGGGCGGAAAAGCGATGGCCGTTGTCACAGACGTCACTGATGAAGCGGCGGTAGAGGCCCTTGGTCAGGCAGCAATCGACACTTTTGGCAAGCTCACGATCTGGGTAAACAACGCAGGCGGCTCAACCGCCAGGATGCCGATGATTGATCTACCAAGGGATGAATGGCGCAGGACCATCGAACTGAACCTGACCTCGGTGTATGTGGGGTGCATGACAGCAGCGAAGTTTATGGACACTGGTTCTATTATCAACATTTCCTCTGGCGCTGGGACCGGGCCAGTGCCTGGTAGCGGTCATTATGGTGCAGCAAAAGCAGCTGTGAATTCCATCACTCAAACGCTCTCTGCTGAGCTCGCACCTAAAATTCGAGTCAATGGCGTTGCACCTGGGGCCATTCCAACCGAAGTGATGCTAGCGGCACTCGATAAAAGTTGGGACCAGATGGATGAAATTTTAGAAGAATGGAAAATTCCCCTTGGTCGGTTAGGTACACCTAACGATATTGGCTCTGCCTGCGTGTACCTCGCATCAGAAGCAGCAAGTTGGATTAGCGGCGAGATACTAAGAGTCGGCGGAGGCGCTAAAGCCAGATGAGTATTATCAAGTTTGTTTTACCGTTAACTCGAAAGGCTGGAATGACGAAGGAAGCCTTTCGAGAATATTACGAGCAGCATCATCGGCTGATTGGTGAAAAGTACCTGAAAGATTACGTCGTTAAATATGTAAGGCGTTATGTCAGTCCAATGACGGGAGAAGAATCATCTACTGATTTCGATGTGTTGTTAGAAATTTGGTATCGAGATTCAGATTCATTCAAGGCTTGTATGAAGTATTTGGCCACGCAAGAAATTGCTGCTGAAATCGCGGCAGATGAAGAAAAGCTTTTTGATGGGTCTAAAAAGAGAGGCTACCTAATCAACGAAGCTGAATCGGATTTTACAGAAACTTAGCCCCGGTTTATGAAAGGCTGGCCCGGTTCCGGGTTAACTGCAGCCTCCTTTATATAAGCATAAAATGAAGTGAGGGCCTCGCTTCGTTCATAAACTTCGATCATATGCCCCAGGTCCTTCGTCGCATCGATGAAACCAAACTCAACGCCGGTTGCGGTTTGTGCTTTTAGAGCAATTTCGTAACCCTCGGCCTCATAGTAGTCATAGGTGTCTGGGAGGGAGTCGACCATGATGGCGACGTGGTGAAGCCCTTCCTCGCCGGGTGCGTACAATTCTGTAAAGGGAGAGCAGCCCTCACTGTCCTGTTGTACCAGTTCGACCATGACTTCTCCCCACTGCCCAAATGCAGAAGTGTGAATAAAATCAATGGGTTGGCCGCGGGACTCAGCCCAGGCTAATTTGATTTCTGCTGCGACGTGGAAGGGCCCGCAGTTAAATTGGCGGTGCATTTTGAGTGCTGATGCTCGTGCGTCTGATACAAAGTATGCAACCTGACAAATGTTCATTAGGACTAAAGCAATTGGGCAACCTTTTGACGATGCCATGAGCCATCGCCAAACAGAAACTGACTGTGCATTTGTCGTTTGTGATAAATCTGTACGTCAGACTCCCAGGTAAATCCTATGCCGCCGTGCAGTTGTGTCGACCGGTTCGAGCAAAATGAAGCTGTATCTGAGGCGCTGGACTTTGCCAGGTGTGCATATCGAGCAGCAGTTTCGGGCTCAAAGTCGTAAGCGCTGGCTGCATTGTAGACCAGCGACCGGGTTTCATCAGTGGCAATCATCATGTTGACGATTGGGTGTTTGACTGCCTGGAAAAAGCCAATGGGCCTGTCAAATTGTGTTCTGACCTTCGCATATTCAGTTGTGGCCTGAAGTTGCCATTCAGCCGCGCCGGCAATATCTGCTGCGATGAGTGTATATATTGCAGATAGCGCTTTTGCAATGACAGCCTCGGCCTCGCCTGGTGCAGAAATAATTTCTGCGGGCGTGTCAGAAAAGACAATGCGCGCCTGATCTCTGGTTAGATCAACAATTTTGTCGGACTTAATTTCTACAGCACTGGATGGAACGCAATACAAACCAATACCGGCGGCTGAGCTTGCAGCAACAACAAAATTGTCCATTTTGGATGCGTCTTGTACGTACCAGCTTGTGCCAGAAAGTGTATTGCCCGTTGCCTTGACGTCTGTGGAATCAAGCTCTAACGACCCATCTTCACCAAACAGTGCAAGCCCTATGCTTTCACCGGCAACAATCTTCTCGAGGTGTGCCGTCGCATTGGCTTCTCGAAGCAAAAATGTGGACTGCAATGTATTGGTTAGCGGAGACGGGCAAGCTGCACGACCGATTTCTTCTTGGATAGCAGCGGCTGCGACGAGTCCCATGCCAATGCCACCGTTTACCTCAGGCACGGCGAGCAGGTGCCAGCCAAGCTCGGTTATTTCTTGCCATGAAGCCCGGTCAAACCAGGGTTCCCTTTCTTCGCCGTGGTAGGGGTCTTCACTTCCTGCAGTGTGTTGTCTTAAAGCAGTCAGGGGTGATTTTTCTTCAAAGAAGCGTTTCACAGCATCTTTCAACATGCTGGTTTCTTCGTCGAAGCCAAAGTCTCTTGGTTGTGTCATGTTATCTCTACTTGGTTTTCGGAAGACCGAGCACGCGCTCGCCTAATATATTGCGTTGTATTTCGCTACTGCCACCGGAGATGGTGCCGGTATAGGTATTCATATAACCCAGAGCCCACTTGCCATCATCAACGGCGTTCTCGTCGCCTACATATAAGCTCGAGCGTGCTCCCATGATACCCAGCGCGACCTCATTGAGTGCCTGGCCGAGTTCGCTACCGACTAACTTACCCTGCAGGGGTAATCGCATCCCGCCGCCATTGAGTGCTTTGATCCGGCTCCTTCGAGTATTTTGCATGATCGCCTCTGTGCGCTCATACAGTTTGACAATCTTGTCTTGCCAAACCGGGTCATCCCAAACGGACTTGCCATTTCTTTTGGTATCTTTCGCAAGTTGAATAACCTGCTGTATGGCTGAAAAGGGCGATTCACTGCTGGCAACAGCGCCAACGCCCATTGATGCGCCGCGTTCGCTAGTAAGCGTCGACATGGCGACCTTCCATCCAGTGCCAACTTCATCAACGCGTTGATTGTCAGGAACAACGACATTTTCTAGAAAGACCTCATTAAAGCCTGCTTCACCGGTCATTTTGTGAATGGGTTTTACCGTTACACCTGGCTGATCCATTTCAGCTAGAAAGTATGTGATGCCATTGTACTTATCGTTTTTGTCGTTTCTTGCCAATAGCAGCATCCAACTTGAGAGCGCGCCAAGGCTTGTCCACACTTTACTGCCGTTGATGATCCAGTTGTCGCCATCTTTGACTGCAGAGGTTTGTAGAGAGACAAGGTCGGAACCGGCGCCAGGTTCACTGAATCCTTGGCACCAAATTTCTTCAGCAGTGAATATAGGCGGTAAAAACCTAGTTTTTTGTTCTTCTGTACCATGCACCAGCAGAGTAGGCGCGGCCATACCCAAACCGATCCAGTTAATAAAGTAGGGTACGTTGGCTCTCCTAACCTCGCCACTTGCGATGGCCTGATAACCATCGTGACCGTGACCGCCGTAGGCTTTGTCGACGTCTGTTGCGATGAGCCCTGCTTCGTAACACCGATTTTGCCAGTCGCACAAATACGCACGATGATCTTCAGACGTGACCTCGTATGCAGCCTGGGGCAGCGGAATTTTCGTCGGTGGAGGGCGATTTACCTCGAGCCAATTTCGACAATGGTCTCGAAACTCTATCTGATCGGCTGAAAGTTGTTGCTCGGCCATGGGCTTCTCATTTAAGGCGAAAAGCTAATGCTGCCACGTGTTTCCCAAGGAAACAATCACAGGTGACGGTTTTCAAGATAGCGGCAGAGCCGAGAAACAAATATTAGCTTTGAGTGTCGATCTTATCCGCTTCAGGATATCCAACCAGTTTGTCGAATTTTTTGACGCCTTCTTCACCAATTGCCTCGACACAATGTTCTCTGAGTGCCGGATAAGTAAAAGGCTGAAATAGTTTCTTCCGCGTAAAGCGGAAATAGACAAAGATTCCCCACAAGTTGAGTAGGACGCAGATGACCAAGATCTGTGGTCGAATGAGATCAGTGAACATGATGAACATAGTCAATTGAAGCCAGAATTCCGGTTTGGTGAATAGAGTAATGATGCCGAGTCTTCCGGGCATCAGGCTAGACCAGATGGCCGGCATCAGAATGGCAAAGCTGAGGAAGATCAGTTCCAGTTCAAAGCGAGTTACCGCCCCTTCTAGAATCCCATTGAGTGCCACGAAACCAAGCAGCACGCAGATGCCAGCGTGCATTTTGTGGCCGATCCGGTGCGTCAATCTCACATATCCATTTACCCGGCCATTTATTGTCATCCAGGGTTGTGGCTTTTCCACGAAATCGTCGAAAAGTTCAAACACCCCAATACCTAGATAGATGACAGCCTCGATCCACAGAACGATCTCGAGTCCGGGTGTGACCGTGTAGAATTCGGTTGCTGATAACATATTGACTCCCGTGCTTAACTTAAACGTTTTGTGAGTTGCTTATAAAAAGACGTATGTCGCTGGTCAGTGTTAACCAACATGACTCCCAGGGCTTGTGCGTACTTGATTGTTGAAATTTCAGAGTTGAAGGTGTGTTGGGATAAAAAAACGCTGTTCAGCAAATCAACCAGGGTATGCCTAAGGACCTTGAATCGGGTCCTCTTCAAGTCATGATGGGTTGCGTCGTCGATCAGGTGAAATATAGCGTCGATACTCATTTTGCCGATAGGGCTTTTTAAGGGATCATCAACTTCTTCAAGTGCGATTGCAATTTCGTGGTGACCACGCAGCAGCCTAGTGGAGCAATAAGTTTGTTCCAACTCGCAGTTTCTTCAGCCAATTTGTGTTTTTTGCCATGACTTTTGTCCTTAACTTTATTAACGAGTCTCTTAGTACTCTTTGGCGCAAGCTTGAAAAAACTTCTCAGTGCTCAACCCAACACCCTTTAACCCAGTAGATCAGAACCTTTACAGACATTTTGGCAGAGAACTTGCTGGATTAAGGGCAGCGGTTTATACAATTATCAAAGCCTCTGTTAGCTAAATATAAGTGTCGGATTTTTTATACACTGCTTAGAACGGGTGAAAAGATCACGAGGTAAAAAAGTGATTATAATCAATCGTTTATATTTAATGGCATAAAAATTGCTTTTTGATACTGCAACTCGAGGTTTGCACATGAAAGTGAATATATTCAGATTACTCGCCATCACCGCACTGCTTTGCTGTAGTATGTCCGCCGTCACCAATGGAACTCGTACATGAAACCTATAAAGCTTGCGGCTTATATCGTGCCAATAGTCCTTGCAACGTCTGGCGCTCAAGCGACAGACTTGCTGAACGGCACTCTGAATGACCAGTCGGTCTTCTCTCATACTTATACAACCACCGGCTCTAGCCTCGGCGTTCAAACCGTCTATGGCAACATTCTGGCTAACCAGGACGTCACTCTCGGCGCAGGTGCAAAGGTCTCTGGTAATATTCAGTCCAGAGATTTAACGACTGGCGATAGTTCATTGGTCGGCGGCAATACAAAGACCTCAGGCGACACTTCTATCGGCGCGAATGCAACCGTCGACGGTAATCTTAAATCCGTAGACATGACCGTTGGCGCTAATGGAACGATCAGTGGTAATGCGGTGAACGTAGCCGACAGCACCCTTGGTGATTCAGCAACGGTCGATGGCAACCTTCAGTCTGGAGCCGCCGTAACGATCGGAGCGAATGCAGCTGTTGTGGGTACTGTGCAACACGGCACAGCTCTCGTCGTTTCAGCTAGTGCTTCAACAGGGGCGACTTCCGTTAATTCAACGCGGCCTTCAGCAACAGTTATTGCCGATGAGCATCTAGGTGTTACGGCTGCACAAAGCGTGCTGAATGGGATGGGTGGCAGCGTGCTTGCTACCGGTAATATCGCCACTAACACGACTTTCACTCCAGGCGTCTATCATGTCGCTGGTTTGCTGACGACGACTGCGGGTATAACCCTCACGCTCGATGCACAGAGCTCACCCAATGCTACTTTTATCTTCAATGTCAGTAACTACTTGGCCTTTGGCGCGGGAACCGTGATCAGTGTGATCAACGAAGCAGACAACAACACCAGTGTTGTCTGGAATACACCTGGCGGATACACAAGCGTCGGCGCCGACGCTGTTATCGTAGGTACTATTCTTGCGAATACGTACGTCAGTACCGGGGCGTTTTCTACGGTCACAGGCTCAGGCGATTCTTGCGGTGGTGTGTTTTCGGCGACGTCGTACGTCACTGTGGGTGCAAACGCCACAGTTGGCAGCCAAAGTAGTTGCCAAGGCGCGATTAACATTTGCTTCGATGATGTTGGCGACATCGAAGCCTGCGTGTCTTTCACCTGTATCGAAGACGCGGTCATGGAGTCCGATGAACTCCCCGTAACAATTCCCGTACAGGAGACATTTACATCACTTAAGTTCTCTAATCAGCGAAGCCCCGTAGTCCCGGAGGTCATTGAAGCCCCCGTACAAACTGGCGTACAGGAGACTCGACCTCCAACACTTAATTTCTCTAATCAGCGAAGCCCCGTAGTCCCGGAGGTCATTGAAGCCCCCGTACAAACTGG
>JBLHQQ010000079.1:0-9807 GCA_047625245.1 Candidatus Azotimanducaceae bacterium | reverse complement strand
CGTTTTAGATTGGGCTATCAATCTTGCCACCGAAGTCGGGCAAGTGATGCATATCCGCCTGGTTAAGGGCGCTTACTGGGATTCCGAAATCAAATGGGCGCAGCAGGATGGCTTGTTTGATTACCCGTTGTTTACGCGTAAGCCAGCAACGGATCTTTGCTACCGAATTTGTGCAGAAAAACTTCTGAAGGCCAGGACACACGTGTTCCCACAATTTGCGACCCACAACGCACAAACCGTTGCAACGGTCCTTGGTTTGGATGATCTAGCAGGCGCCACTCGAAAGGGTTTCGCGTTTCAACGCTTACATGGCATGGGTGAATCGCTGTATGACACGCTCATGGAAATGGAGCCGGTCCAATGCCGAATCTATGCACCTGTGGGTGAACATAAGGAACTCTTGGCAGATTTAGTTGAGCAGAACCTGGCTTCACTGGTGGCTTATTGTATTTGCGAAGCGGGTAAAACTCTGGCCGATAGCATTGGCGAAGTGAGAGAAGCTGTCGATTTTTGCCGCTACTACGCTGACCGAGCTGAAGAATTACCTAACCGTTATCAACCGCTAGGAATTGTGCTCTGTATCAGCCCCTGGAACTTTCCAGTGGCGATATTTCTTGGCCAGATCGCCGCAGCCTTGCCTGTTGGTAATCAGGTGATCGGCAAACCAGCGGAACAAACCTCACTTGTTGCGAGACATTTGACGAACCTTATCCATCAGGCGGGGATCCCTAAATCTGCCTTCCAGCTCATTATTGCCGAGGGAGGTATGGTTGGCACACATCTAATCCCTAGTCGGCAATTAGCAGGGGTGATGTTCACGGGTTCCGATGCAGTTGCCCAGCTGATCAATCGAAATCTTAAGCGTAATATTCCGCTGATTGGCGAGACAGGCGGCCAAAACGCCATGATCAAGGGTGCGATGGCAGCTTTGACAGTGGGTGATCCAGCCTTGTTGACGACTGATGTGGGACCGGTCATTGACGAAGCTGCGCGACAGGCGTTGGAGCAGCATGTCGAGTCTATGCATCAGACCGAGGGCGCCCAGGTGCTGTATCAATTGGCTGTGCCTGAGTCTGGCAACTTCTTTCCGCCGACGTTGGTTGAATTGAATGATCCGTCGGTTTTGCAACGAGAGGTGTTTGGACCCGTTGTCCATATCGTTCGTTATCAACGCTCGAAACTCGAGCAGGTCATCGAGAGCATCAATCAATCGGGCTTTGGCTTGACCTTTGGTATGCGCAGCCGAATTGCGGAAGCCTCAAAACTAATCGTAATATGGTTGGCGCAATCGTCGGTGTTCAGCCCTTTGGCGGCAGAGCTAGATCGGGGACTGGACCGAAAGCAGGTGGACCAAATTACCTCTATCGACTGGTCCAGGTACCTGGCGAGCTACCGAGACATGCCGCGGATTTTGGTCCACAAGTGTTGGATCCGGAGCCATTTAATCACAATCTGGCGGAGACAAGGTTTCGTCAATGTTCCCGCAAGAGCTTTAGGGATCGAGAAGCTGAAATCATGCCTCAACTAAATAAACTGGCAGATGGTAGTGCTAGAGACTGTAGCGGTATTTGCGAGATCGCCCGATCACTTTTAACAGCACCTCATCCTCTACCTGGCCCCACTGGAGAAGATGACCAGCTGCATTATGCAGCGCGCGGTCTGGTCGCCATTCTGCCGATCGATGATCAAGCTGTCTGGTGGTGCAGGGTTATCGCGGTGCTGGCTACCGGCAATGTGCCAGTGTTGGTGGATGCTGAAACTCGGGTTCGTGAAGTGTTTTCAGGATTGTCGGAACAAGTGTTCTATGCGACCAAAAGACAGGTGTCCGAATTGTTCGCTAATCGACATCTTCGTCTGGTGATCTGTGGTGCTGAAGATTCAGTGGCAGAGTGGAGTAAACAAAAACTCGCACAGTTAGATGGTAGCATCGTGCCTTATTTGAGCGTCGTCGATCATCACCAACTGGTTCGACTATTGTTGCAGGAAAAGGTCATATCTATCGACACCACTGCAGCAGGTGGCAATGCAACGCTGTTAAATGCGACGGTTCGGGATGAAGGCCTGCAACCTATGCATGGCGCTTCTCTGTAAAAACCGGCTCTAACAATTTAATCAACTAGGATTTGAAATGAAGCTTTATCACTGTCAGGACTCAAGGTCTCTGCGCGCGCTATGGGCACTTGAAGAAATGGGCCTGCCTTATGAGCTGGAGAATATGAAATTTCCGCCTCGTTTTACGGTACCTGGCTACCTTGACCTCAATCCCATGGGTACGGTGCCGACGCTGATTGATGGTGACACGACATTGACGGAATCGACTGGCATCTGTCACTACCTGGTAGAGAAGTATGGTCCCACCGACCTGGCGATAGAAAAGGCAGAAGCTGACTATGGAACATTTTTAAACTGGCTATATCGCAGTGATGCGACCCTGACTTTTCCCCAGACTCTGGTGCTTCGTTATACGGTGCTCGAACCCGAAGAACGTCGTATTCCCCAGGTCGTGGAAGATTACTCAAAGTGGTATCTGTCCAGGCTTCGGGCTGTGGAGCAGGCTCTGGAAGGAAAAGAATTTCTCTGTGGCGATCGTTTTACAATCGCGGACATTGCGGTGGGCTATGCGTTATTTCTAGGCACGACCCTAGGACTAGATGAGCGCTACAAGCCCAACTGTCAACGATACTTGTCAGATTTGATGCAGCGCCCGGCTTTGATACGTGCTCGAGCGCTTTAGTTGCTGCTAGCGGCTACCCTGACCGTCATCGATCTTGATGACGGTTCCGGTCACGCACTCTGATGAAGGTGATACCAGAAACAGCAGCGTGCTATCCATTTGTGCAGGGTCGCAGATTCTGCCTCTGGGAAACATCTTACTGATATCGCCCATACGCCCCACCATGCCGTCCATCATTTCTGACGAAAAAGCGCCGGGGGCGATGCAGTTAACGTTGATATGGAAGCGCGACCACTCTACCGCCAAAGCCTCGGTCATGCGCACTACTGCAGCCTTGGTGAGAGAATAAAGTGAGGAGGCTGATTGACCCGTTGTAGTGAATGCTGCCACAGATGCGATATTGACCATTCGGCCTTTAATTTTGTTGGCCACCATCCGTTTGCCAACTTCAAGTGATAAGAACCAGGGACCCGTTAAATTGGTATCAAATACACTATCAATGAGTTCGTCAGACATCTTGATCGCCCATTGAGCATCAGGAATTCCCGCATTGTTGACCAGGATTGAAATCGGCCCGAGGGCTTCTTCTGCTTTTGCGACTGCAGAACGGATATCCTCACGATCAGTCATATCCATTGGGATCGCCAAGGCTTTTCCACCTTCGGCTGTAATCTCTTTAACCAGTTCATCCAGTCGCTCAGCTCGGCGCCCTGTGACGACCACGCTGGCGCCACATTTTGCGAGGACCTTCGCAAATCGTTTCCCGAGTCCGGAGGTTGTGCCGGTAATAAATGCTACGTCACCGGTTAGGTCGTTAGAAAAATAGGGCGTTGGAAATTCACTCATGGGTGTTTTGCCTTGTTGTTAGAAAAGGTTGTTAGAAGAAAGTTGTTTGTCTTAAGCGTACTCGCGTTCTACCCGGGTCAACCAGTAGTCGGCATCAAAATTGTTGTCGCCGAGCAGATAGCGCCAAAAGCGAACTCGATTCATCATTTCCAGTCGACCGGTATCCGCTTCAAACCAAGGCTCCATCTTCATTAAGGTTTGATGGACTTCGTTACCGCGATCTGTACCGGTCCAGAAGATTGGACGTTGTTGGAAGTGATCGTTACCTAAATCCGAGGTATCCCAAAGGCGCATTTGTCGCTCTCCTGGATTCATTCGAATCTTAAACATATAGCGCATTTGGTCGGACATATTCAGACCACCGCCGTGCCATATACCCATATGCAGAAAGAGCAGGGTGCCAGCGGGGCAGACCATGCGTTGTTGGCCGACAATATTTTGATAACGACCGATAGCTGCCTCGCTCACGACTCTTAGATGGGAACCTGGCAAGAATCGTGTGCCGCCCATATCAACGGTCACATCGTGTGGGTAATACATCATTTGAACATCGAAAGCCTGCCTGGGGTCAATCGTTGAATCCTGATGGTAGTGCTGGGACTTTTGTTGGCTGCCACCTTCGTAGAATTTTGGCGGAAAGGTGATGTGGAGAAAGTGGTGATCAAAGAATGGCTTTTCGCCGACCAAACTCTCGATGGCGCCTTCAACAAAAGGTAAATTCAGTATGTTATGAATAGCGGAAGTATCTGGGTAAGCATCGCTCAGGAGGCTACCGGGCCTGAGAACAGGGATGGCACTGCTTGCCATAACTTTTCCGTAGTGCTGCAGAGGATTATTGACTTCTTCTAAAGGAACATGACCGACTTCTTTAAGAAACTTGTCATTGAGTTCCTGGGGCACAATGCTATCGAAACGCAGAAACCCTCGAGCGGCAAACTCGGCCATTTGTTTTGAATTGAGCTTTACTGTGTCAGCAGTCATTTGCGGTCTGCTCCAGATTTACCATCTTTTCGAAGAAAAACTCATACTTGAGATAGTCGGTTCGGTATTCATTGCCAGGGATGTGAGTGATCAGTGGGCTGGCTTGAATCAGCCGCCAACCATCTTTAAGGGCGTCTAAACCGTTCTTATAGGGCGGAGTGTCGTTGTCCCCGGCCATATGAAAATTTTGCCCAGACCCATCATAGTTCGCCCAGCCGACCACATTAGTATCCAGGGCTGAGGTGGTCAGGTAGAGGACTAGAACTTGTTGTCGCGTGATTGTCACAGTCATTGCAGCTTAGGTTGCCAGATCATCAATCAAGCATGCCATTAACCGGGTTCGGATTCAGCTCCAATGTCAGCTCGAAGCAATCCTCGAAAGGCTTTCTGGGCACTACTTTGACCCTGCACGACTTCAAAGACTTCTCTGGCTATTGGCATCACAACACCATACTGATCGGCGAGAGAAATAACCGCTGGGGCGCTTTTAACACCTTCGGCAACCATGAACATTTCCTCGATGATTTCATTGATTGAGCGACCCTGACCCAGCTCGAAGCCAACACTACGGTTTCGGCTCTGGGGGCTGGTACAAGTGGCGACCAGGTCACCCAGGCCAGCAAGGCCAGAAAAAGTTTGGACTTCAGCGCCCATCGCGACACCAAGCCGGGTAATCTCGGATAGACCTCTGGTGATGACAGCGGAACGAGTATTGTCACCAGCGCCCTGACCATCGCCCATGCCCGTGGCGATGGCGATAATGTTCTTTAAGACGCCGCCCAATTCGCAGCCGATCACATCGTGATTGGTATAAACCCGAAACAGGCCGCTGTGAAACAGTTTTTGTAATTGTTTTACGATGATTTGATCCTTCATGGCGAGTACACTGGCGGCGGCCGACCCTGCCATGATTTCTCTAGCAAGGTTTGGACCTGTGAGAACACCTCGTGGGTGAGCAGGGCACACCTCATCAATAATTTCCGTCATCCGTTTTTGGGTGGAAAGCTCGAGTCCTTTGCTGAGGCTAATGATCGGCACCCAGGGGCGAATATAAGGTTTGATCTCTTCTAGTACAGTTCTAAAACTCTGACTCGGAATACCCATGATGATGACGTCTTTGTCGGCTACAGCCTCCTCAAGATCGTTGGTTGCAAGCAGACTTTCCGGTAGTCGAGCGTCCGGTAAATATTTTGTATTGGTATGGTCGGAGTTGATTTCTCGAACGGCTTCGCCGTTTCGAGCCCACATCGTGATTGGAGCATTGCGGGCAACTAGCGCGGCAACCGTGGTACCCCAGCTGCCACCTCCGAGTAAACCAACTTTAAGATCCATTTTTTGTGGCATGTGATCAGCCTTCTTGTTGAGTTCTTATTCGAGTGTACCTGTGCAGCATGGTTCTGGGTAGGTATGCTTGCAGCGCAATTCAGTGCCCAGAAAGAGGTCAAATGGTGACATCCAATTACCTATCAGAAGTCGAGCTCGAGGCCTATCAAGCCGATGGTTTTTTGATACGTGAATCCGTTTACGATGATAGCGAGATTGAGTCTCTCAGACTTGCTTCGGATCGTGCCTGTCAGGCTGCTCTGGATTTGGTGGCCCTGGGCAAGACCTACTTCCTCGATCAAAAACGATTCGTGGATATTGGATTCCTAACGGTTCAGTTTGAACACAAACTCGAGACGGACCTTGTTCGAGTGATCGAGCCGGTGAACGAACTTGACGGTCGCTACGAGGAATTGATTGATGATCCAAAACTTGTCGAACCGATGCGTTCGATTCTTGGAATTGATGATCTCGCTCTCTGGACGGCAAAGCTGAATCTTAAGCCAGCAGAAGAGGGCTCGGGTTTTGGCTGGCACCAGGATTCTCCCTACTGGATCCACGATAGCCAACATGTTGATCATTTACCGAATGTGATGGTGACCTTTGATGATGCGACAACGGAGAATGGCTGTTTGCAGGTCATTCGAGGCAGTCATTTAAAAGGGTGTTTACCGGGTAGGGACGATGGCACACAGTTGGGCGGATTCTTTACCCACCCAAAGTGTTTTGAGGAGCAGGATGCGGTTGCTATGGAAGTGCCTGCTGGGTCACAGATCTTCTTTTCTCCTCACGCAATTCACGGATCGGGACTGAATCGCTCAAGGCTGAATCGTCGCGCAATTATTTTAACTTATCAGCCTGCGGGTTTTGCGGCCCTAAAATCCGGTCAGGTGAGAAATATTTCGAGCAGTGATCATGTTTGATGACATCCGGGTAGTGAGTTTCGATGCCGACGATACTTTATGGCACAACGAACAGTACTTCCTCGATGCCCAGGAGAATTTTTGGCATCTAATGGAAAACTTTTTACCGGCCCATGCGTCCGGGCAAGAACTGATGAAAACGGAACTGCAGAATATTGACTTGTACGGTTACGGCATCAAAGCTTTTATTCTTTCAATGATCGAGGCTGCGATTAAAATCTCTGACGGACGTATCACCAGCCGGGGTATTGAAACCATTATCGGTTATGGCAAAGAGATGTTGGACAAACCGGTGGAGCTAATTGATGGCGTGGATGATGTCTTGAAATCTCTGAATGGGCATTATCGACTTGTGATGACCACCAAAGGAGATCTGCTGGATCAAGAGCGCAAACTGGAAAAGTCTGGCTTAGCAAACTACTTCCATCACATTGAGATCGTTTCCGATAAAAAGGAATCTGAATACCGTAAATTAATCCAGCACTTGGATATTGCGCCAGAGCAATTTTTGATGATTGGCAATTCTCTACGTTCAGATATTCTGCCGGTTCTGAATGTTGGAGGTTTCGGCATCCATGTGCCTTACCACACAACCTGGGAACATGAAAAAATCGACCATGTCATCGAGCATGATCGGTTCGTTGAGCTTGGGAACATTAAGGATTTGCCGGCACTCTTGACTCCAAAAATATAAGATAGATTGGTAAGCAAGGTTGTTATATATCCAGACTGCAACTCTCTGTCGGGTGTGAAACACAACCGAGGACATAGCCCGCTGCCTTTTCCTCCTCGGTTAGTCCTTCATCAGTTGTAGACTTAACCTTACCGTCTAATAACTTCATTTTGCACTCGCCGCAGCTTCCGGAGCGACAGGAGTACCATCAACAGCTAGAGTAAAATCTCAGGATACTGTTAACCGTTAAAAAAACTCGATACAAGCTTGCGGTAAAGCGCCTTATAGGAGGTTTCATTTTGGCTGTTTAACGGATGAAGTGTGGCGCTAAATCTTGGCGCTAAACTTTAACTGCAGAATGTCGGCTTGGCTCTCTCGCCCGGTCGCTCGCAATCGTACAAGGTACTCTTCCAGCTTGCCACGAACATGAAAGGGACCGCCCTCTGCAATAACGTTTTTTAGCGGATCCTTACCTCTGGCTGGGTTTTTCATCATTTCTTCATACCAAACACTGAGTTTGGCTAGGCCTTGTTCACGAATCAATGGCTCGGACTCTGCCAGGTTGTTTGTTTCATGCGGGTCATGCTTTAGATTAAACAGCATAATTTCATCGAAAAGGTGGTAACCATCATGTAGTGATTGAATGCATATATAGTCATCCCAGCGCACTGCACGCTGACATGTCCATGCTCCCTGGGACAAGACCAGGTGATCTCGACCCTTGTCAATTCCACGTTTTAAGTCCTCCGCAAATCCTTCTCCATCCCATGATTCTGGAACCTTGACACCTAACAACTCCAGTATCGTTGCGGCAACGTCTATCTGATAGTGAAAAGCATCGAATTTTCGACCGGCCAATTCGTTGATGCCGGGCCATTTCAATATCAATGGTATGTGGCTGGTTTTTTGGTCAGCAGTCTGATGGTCGCCATATATATTGAGTTCACCCAGTGTCTCTCCATGGTCCGATGAAATCATGATGGCGGTATCTTCTAATATCCCGAGATCTTCTAATTGGTTCAATATGCGACCCACATATTCGTCAGCAACCATAACTCCTGTGTCATAGCCATCAAACATTTGGCGTACCGCATCCATATCTGGAATCTGTTGGGGTTGCCTCGGAAAGCGCGTTAGCGCTTTAGGATTTGGCTCAAATCCACTGCACTCTTGGGCAGAATGTGGACCGATGCCTGACCAATGTTTAGCTCTAACTTCCTCGGATAACCATTCAGGTAGAGGTTCATCCTTAAACGGCTGTCCGTAGGATTCGTGGGCACGATAGGGTGTATGTGGATCCCACATGTGTAGGTGCAAGAACCAGTTGTCGTCCGCACCTTTTCGATTCAACCAGTCACTGGCAATTGCGTGAACCTCATCTGCAGTCTCAAGGCCGAATTTACCGACATTATGAGTTTCGTCAAAACCGGCATGCCAGTGAAAGGCCGAATGCCTTTGCGCAAAGGAGCTGATGCTCACTGTCGTCAAACCTGCTCTTTTTAGTCCCGTTGGAAAGCTACTGATCTGCAATCCAGACCAAAATTTTCGGTCTTTGCCACCGAGCCAAGGGTCGGCGTCTGTACCACCGTGATTAACAACACCATTGTGTATGCCAAATTGGCCCGTTAACAGGGCAGACCGACTGGGAAGACATGGAGTATCTGATGCATGAACATTGTTGAACTGCATAGATTGTGCTGCCAGAGCATCGATGTTGGGTGACGTTGACCTGTGATAGCCATAACATCCGAGGTGATCAGCCCGCAGTGTATCGATGTCAATGTAAAGAATTCTCATATGGTTACCTGCTTGCTGCCTAATTTTTGTCAATCACCAATTCAGCCAATTCACTTTCTGACCAGCCGTAGCGAACCGCTTTTGCTTGAATCTCATCATCCTCGTCCAACCTCAGTGGCTTTGTGTATAAAAGCCACGGCTGACTATTTTTTCGATAGCCAATCGAATCATTTTCTGTCGCCGGTTTGATAAACAACTGCAGTCCATCCAGTCTCAACGTAGGTATGGGTGTCTGAGGTTGAACGCCACCTGGCCAGAACCGTTCGGCTAAAACTGATTCTGACTCCTCACTGAGATCGGTGACTCGGCTTCTGAATTGTAAGTAGGCTTCACGCATGCGGACAAGTGTTGCAAGGGAATCTGACTCTGCTGCCAGATTGTTTATCTCATGAGGGTCGTTCCATGTATCAAACAGCATTTCTTCAGAACGAGGTGAGAACCACTGCATTTGAACTTCATTCAATTCGCCGGCGTCCAAAGCTCGCCACAATTCCTGCATGATATTCAGTTGGTCTCGATAACCCAGGTGATAACCACTCGCTTGAAGGTTGTAGCTGCGAATATACTTGTATTGTTTATCTCTAATCGCT
>JBLHQQ010000078.1:0-9842 GCA_047625245.1 Candidatus Azotimanducaceae bacterium | reverse complement strand
CCCTCAATATGCATCCACTGGTTTTGCAGAAGGAAGTGGAAGGTTATCTTTCAGATCGCTTACAGGAAGCCCTTTGGCGCGAGGCACTACATCTGGTGAACGATGGCGTTGCCACAACTCGCCAACTAGACGACGCCATCATTTATGGGCCCGGTTTGCGCTGGGCGATTATGGGCACCTGCCTGACCTTTCATCTTGCCGGAGGGAAAGGCGGCATGCGGCATATGCTTGAGCAATTTGGTCCTGCTTTGAAATTACCCTGGACCCATCTTGAGGCACCCGAACTGAACGACCAATTGATTGAGCGAATGGTCTCAGGCACCGCTGAACAAGCCGAGGGCCAAAGTATCGATGAACTAGAAAAACTGCGCGATGATTGCTTAATCGACATCATGGCTGCATTGGCGAAATTTGAAGTCGGGGCCGGGAAACTAGTGGGTCGATAACGGATCGACTGTTGCCTGAGAAAGGGCAATATTCTGAGTACTCTCGAGCAACCTTTAGCTGCACACTTGAAGGCCTTTACGGCATCTCACAACTTGCCCTGAATTTTCTAGATGGTGCGCGAGCAAATTGCGCGTAAAAAACAAACACCGATAATTTTGCATTCTCGGAGAGGTGTGGTTTATTGTCTTGCAGTGCTGCGATAGAAGTTACAGGTTGTTTGCAGTGTCACTTCACATTGGATGACTCAGGACAGTTCTAGAATTTCGCCTGACTTGTTGTAACTGAGTAAGGGGGAATTTTTGACTGATCCGAATGGTGGAATGTTAACCTGGCGAGTACGCCTTATGTTCGCTGTTGGGCAAATACCTGAAGGCGTACAGTCAACGTCTTTCGGATTTTTTCTACTATTCTTCTACAATCAGGTATTAGGTCTATCCGGGTTTCTCGCCAGTCTGGCGATTGTTATCGCGCTACTCGTTGATGCGGTGAGTGACCCAGTCATTGGCTCCTGGTCCGATAGCTTACGCCATCGTTGGGGGCGTCGGCATCCGTTTATGTACGCAGCGGCTGCACCCTTTGCCATCTGTTTTTACTTATTGTTTTCGCCGCCTGAAGGGCTAACCGAAACGCAGGTTTTTATCTGGCTAGTTGTATTTTCGGTGCTGACTCGAACAACTCAGTCAGTCTATTCAATTCCGCACACGTCACTCACAGCCGAACTTTCTACAGACTATCAAGAGCGGACATTGCTATCGTCGCTTCGGTCAATCCTGCAATCCGTTGGGACCTTGATGGTATTTCTGATCGGGTTGCAGATATATTTCGGCGCGACGCCTGAATACCCGAACGGACAACTCAATCCAGCAGCTTATCCAAGATTCGCTGGCATGTTCTCCATTATCATATTCGTCGGTGTTCTGCTGACAGCCTATGGGACACACAGCCACATTCCGTATTTGCCCCAGGCCAACCCCAATGGTAATCGCTTTAGTTTAAAGCAGGTCATGCGTGAAGCAGGCATGGCATTCGGGTTTCGATCGTTTAAAGCCGTTGTGCTTACAGCGGTGCTTTTTGGTATGACCATGGGTATGGTTTCGGCGTTGTCGATTTATCTGGGCACCCTCTACTTTCAATTCAGTCTGGAGCTGATTGGTCTTAGTTTTCCTGCTTCTGTGATTGGCAGTTTTCTTGGCGCTGGACTGGCAACCCCATTGGGGCGCATTTTCCACGAAAAGAAAACTCTGCTGATGGGAGGCTTAATCTGGTACGCCGTCTGGAACACACTACCGATCATATTGAGCCTGTTGGGGCTGTTCCCGAAACCAGGCGACCCTCTATTGTTTTATCTGGTGATGACGTCCAATGCTATTTGCAGCATGGGTATTGGGGTGTTAACCGTGATGATAGGTTCGATGATCGCCGATATTACCGATCAGCACGAAGAAAAACACGGCAGCAGAAGCGAAGGCATCTATTTTGCCGCTTCATCTTTTGCGGCGAAGGCTATTGGCGGATTCGGCATCGTGATCTCGGGAGTAGTGGTAGATCTGGCGGGTATTCAACGCAATGCAACGGTTGAGACTATTGATCCAGAATCTCTGCGGACCCTCGCCATGGCTATGGGACCAGGCGTTCTGATAATGATCGGCTGCACGGTAATAGCCGCAAGTTTTTATGATCTTTCGCGAGTAGAACACCGTCGAATTCGTACTGCGATCTCGGCTGGAGATTGATCGCAACCGCTAGCTCTCACCCCTGAAACGCTGAGTTGAGTCGCCGGCCTAACCTTTCACCTTACCTAAGGGAAGGCCGGGGGAAATTCGAGGTCGGAGCCGGGAAACTAGTGGGTCGATAGTATCCGGTGAAATCTGATTAGCGGATAATATTGATTAACCATTAACCGCGCGCTTGAACCGCCTCTACGGCATCACGCAACTTGTCCTTGCCAAAATAGATGTCATCCCCAACAAACAGTGTGGGTGAGCCGAAGGTACCCCTCCCTACTGAACTCTCGGTATTTTGAATCAGACCTTGTTTAACTGATGGGTCTGACATGCCGGTGATAATGTCCTGTGTTGGTAGTCCAGCAGCATCCAGAGTGCTGACGATCAAGTCATCCTCGTCCATCTTTAATGCTTGCTCCCACATCGCACCGTACATAGCATCGATATATTGAGCGTAGAAGTCCTTATCTCTGGCATAGATGGCGCCCCTCATCATCTTTAATGTATTGACGGGAAAGAAGGGATTGGCCACCTGGGGTTTGATCTGATGAGTGGCACAAAACCGATCCGTCTCGATTCGCTGATAATCAGGTTTATTGGTAATCCCCTGCAGGGAAACCCCAGGCGAGACATTGTTAGTGGCTTTGAATACGCCGCCTAATAGGATCGGCACATACTCAAATTCAACGCCGTGCTTCGCTGACACTGCTGGGATGACCTTGTGCACTAGATACGCATTGGGGCTGCCAAAATCATAGTGGAATTCAATTTTCATTTTTTCTCCTTGGCTATAACGCTTCTATAAACGACGGCTGGTTAGTGATTCCACCAGGGTCGATCAGAATAAGATCGTAGATCAATTTCGTGGGTCCAGGTTGAGCGATGTTGTTGGGCAAGATGTAAATAGGTTTCCGCAATTTTTTCGGGCAGCATCAAACCATCGTGTTCTTGGCCTCGTGTTTCTCGCAACTCTTGAAACCGCTCCGGGCCCAACAATTTACCAAGGGTATCCGGTGCATCAACAGCACCATCTATGACGATATGAGAAATGTGGATACCTTTGGGTCCAAACTCTGCATTAAGGGATTGGCATAACATGCGCCGACCACCCATTGCAGCGGCATGGGAGTGTTGCCCGCCGTTGCCCCGGACCGCAGCCGTTGAGGACGTTACAAGGATAGTGCCTTTACCCCGGGACTCCATCGCTGGACACAGTGCCGAAGCCAATCGATACAGACCAAAGGTGCCCATGCGCCAACCCATTTCAAAAGCCTTGGCACTGGTATCTTTAAGAGCTCGGTCACCAATCTGAGCACCCAGATTATAGAGAGCCACTTCAATCGGTCCAATGTCAGCTTCAATGGCGGCGATTCGATCTTCAATCGCGCCATCTTCAATTGCATTGATCAGAAATCCGGAAGCGGAGCCACCGTCGGCTTCGATTGCAGCCACCATCCTAGTCAAGCCTTCGTCATCACTGCGGCGGCAGAGCACCACGTGATAACCTTCCTTCGCAAAACGTTGGCCCACTGTACCGCCAATACCCGCACCGGCACCTAAAACAAAACAGACTGGCTTCATACTTGTTCTCCTCAGCTTCTTGGCTTATGACTAAAAGAATTTAGGTTTTCGTTTCTCTCGAAAAGCTGAAATAGCTTCCTTCGCTTCAGCACCACTGCCAGAGGCAACCATATGCTCGGCTTCAAGGGCAAACGATTCATCTAGAGATTGCCCGATTGCCGCTTGCAGGTTCACCTTCATTCGTCCTAGCGCCTCGGTTGGGCCGTTGGCAATTTCAATCGCGTAGTTAAGCGCATCATCACGAAAAGTTTCTTCAGCGAACACTTGATCGACAAGGCCGATCTCAAGCGCCTGCGCTGCTGAAACTCGCTCTGAACGAAAGAACAGTGCTTTGGCTCTCGCCATCCCCACTAACCTCGGCAAAAACCAACTAGCACCGTAGTCACCGGACAAGCCGACATTACGGAATGCCGATAGCAAAAAAGCGTTGCTCGAAGCAATCCGAATATCACAAGCCAGAGCAATCGAGAAGCCAGCCCCAGCGGCAGCACCGGGTAAAGCGGCGATAGTGGGCTTAGGGAACTGATATAACCTTCCGGTCAGAGTCTGCTGTTTCGTAGTCAGATCTGCTATTCGTTGTTCTTTTGAAAGGGTGTTGCCGCCACCGCCCATTTCACTCACATCACCACCGGAGCAGAAAGCATTACCCGCGCCCGTAATCAGTAGACAACCGATATCATCTCGATCCTCGAGAGTCACCAGCAACTTTCTGAGAGCAGGTGTGAGCAGGTCACCCAAAGCGTTCTTCTTGTGGGGTTTGTTCAGCGTGATCACCGCAACTCTTTGCCGCAGCTCGCACAATAATTCTTCTGTGCCGGTATCGATCTTCGTCATTATTTAGCTTCTTTTGGCATTTTTAGAGTTCATTTGAGAACATTTCGAGAACCTTCTTAGAATCTCTCGAGTAGCATGATAAAACTATATTTAGTTGCATGATAAAACTATCTTGCTAGAATGCAACGATGAAACTAAAATCATTTGATCATCTCAACTGCTCCCTAGCCCAAACCCTATCGGTCGTAGGGGAGCATTGGAGCATGCTCATTATTCGCGACGCTTTCTTCGGCTTAAGACGGTTTGACCAGTTCCAGAAGAACCTCGGTATTGCCCGCAATATCTTAAGCAGCCGACTGAAGAAACTAGTTGAGGCAGAGATACTGGAGAAGTCCGACGGCCCTGGACACTCAGAATACCGTCTAACGGACAAGGGGCTCGCCCTGCAGCCCATCATGATTGCTATGACGCACTGGGGTGACAAATATATGCCAAATCCAGATGGTCAGCGATTAAAATTTATCGACCGACGCGATGGCAAACCCATCAAGAACTCGGGCGTCTATGCTGCCGACGGTCGAAAGCTCAAACCAAAGGAGATCAAGGCCAAACCTGGGCCGGCATTCACTCAGTCCAAGCCATCGAAGCCGGTTAGCTCCGGTGATATGTTCGATCTTCGCTAGAAAGCCGAAATTGGCATCCGGTTGGCGTTATAGAGACACAAGACATTGAGACATACTGCCTCAGTATTATAGCCATGATATTCAGTTTCAGAAGCTCTGGCACTGCGCCAAATAGGTAGACGATCTATCGGATGCTTCCAGTCACACGTCTCGATGCGTGATGGTTGTTGCCACGTAGTGCTAATTTCACATTGCTGTGACGATTACCGGATTCAACGCGATCATCACCCGCCTTGGCAGGCATAGGTATTGCATTGTCTACACTGAACTCCTTTCTTTGTTTACTGCCAGCACCTTCTCCCCTCATACCTTTGAGAAAGGTTTCTTATTCCCGCAAGATCTCTTTATAACGCGGCTTGTTGAAGAGATTCATATGAGAGTTCCTGTGAAGACACGGCCGCTACCGTCACTCGACTGTCTAGTGTTGTAGATTCAACTCACCTATGCCTCAATGAACTTTGGACCTAATAGCGGAGTTGCCATGGAACCTCTTGAGATATTCAAAGATCAGATCATGCTAGATAAAACCGTTCTGGTTACCGGAGGTGGCAGGGGTATCGGTGGAAGTATTGCGATTGCATTTGCAAAACTTGGCGCCAACGTCGTTATCGCTAGCCGCAACAAAGAACACCGCAAGCCAACCGAAGACCAAATTCGCACGCTCGGGCGAAAGTGCCTATCCATCACCATGAGCATTCGCGTACCGCAGGAAGTGGATGCCCTTATCGATGCAACCTTGAAAGAAATGGGCGGCATCGACGTATTGGTAAATAATGCCGGAGGCCAATTCCCTGCTCGGCCATCAGAAATTTCCGATGGAGGTTGGAGATCGGTTGTAGACCTAAACTTAAACGGCACTTGGAATATGTGCAACCGCGTCAGTAAAATTATGGTGCAACAGAAAAGCGGCAGCATCGTCAATATGGTGCATGTTTATTCGATGGGCAGAGGCGCCCCCCCTTTCGTACATTCTGGAGCTGCAAGAGCAGGCGTGATTAGTATGACGAAGTCTCTTGCCTACTACCTGGCTCGCCACAACGTTACGATCAATGCGATAGCGCCCGGCACCATTGATACAACAGGAGTTCGTGAGGAAGAATTCGCCGCCGCTGAAACCGAGAATTATGAAGCTGCTGCCGTCGCCGACATACCAGCCCAACGCCTGGGTTCTGTCGACGAGGTTGCAGCGCTAGTGGTTTTCTTAAGTTCACCCGCGGCTAGATATATCAATGGCTCTACAATCGTGGCAGATGGCGCTCAGTATATGGGTAACTGGACGCCGATGTTTGACCCGGACATATTCTGAGCAACTTCGTATTTCGGAACCAGCATTGGGGGCAAGCAGAGTAGCTTTCGCAAGTTCGACCGCACTACGATTGTTCCAAGCACATCTAGTATTTGACAGAAATATCTGTGACGGACACTCTGCACACTGAGGCTAAAGTCAATCCTAAAGAGTAGCAGGAGAAAAAAATGCTCCCGCCCATTATCGAAAACGTATGGAACGAAAAACGTTATCAGGTCATAGACGTATTGATTGCGCGGTTTGGCTCATTTTTGCCTCTTATAGTAGAAGGGGGCTGCTCATAAATTATAGTCGTTTAGGTGCTTGCTTGAGCTTCAGCAAACAGAGCATCTCATTAGTAGATAGATTAGTAATAACGCTCTTCAAGTAGCCCCGTGGCTTAAAAGAACCATTCGTAATTGCTCGATTAGACACAATTAATAGAACGCTAACGAGGCAGAGGCCTAAGCTGGCCGACCTTTTCCCGAATATCCTCACATGCGTAAGCGCAACGTATCGAGCTACACGATTAATCGGGCACCCTTTCAAGAATTGTTCCGAATTGGATGTGTTCAACCTTGCGGAATATTTTATCCATCCATGCCTGCATCATTTTTACGCCGCGCTCTGAGCCCAGGTCCATCCTATCTGGATGCAAAGTAGGCAGAATTCGATGCACCATTGCTAACATGCCAATCTCGTATTGCCAGCGCAGTTTAGCCGATGATATTTCTACGCCATTGGATGTTAGTTGTTGATGGTAAAACGAAATCAGCTCATCGATTTCTCTTTGACCTGCATCAGCTGCAACGGTGGCACTTAGAAAATACGCCAAATCCATTCCGGCCGGGCCGTTCTGCATAGTTTGCCAATCGAATAAGACCGCCTGATTGTTGACGTCATCGAAACAGATGTTGTCCAACCTGAGATCACCGTGCAGCAGTGTTGACACCTCGTTGCCCTGAATGTTGGTTAGAGCAATACCATTTTCGATTAACCATTCAATGAGCTCCAACTGGCGTGCTGTGAAATTTTGTTTGTTGGCAGATCTAATTTTTCCGATGGTTTGCTTGTACATCAGGTGAATGATCTTGCTACTTGTCGCCACTGGCGCGATCCAGGACATTGCGGCTAGTTGTTCACTATCCCAGAATTGAGCATGCATGCTGGCCATTGCACTCAGAATACAGTGGGTATCCTCAATAGTGCAGGCTTGCATTTGATCTCCCATGCGATATCCACTCAGGTCTTCAATCAACAGAACATACCTGCGCGGGGTGCTTGCTATCATCCAGGTTGCAAACTTTGTAAGTACGGCGATGAACCACATCGGCAACTTGTTAAGACCTTGCATTCTTTCGGCCACAATGTCCGGGTCATCAGCTGCGTTCAGCGCGCTGTAAAAGTGCTGTGGCGTGCGAACACCTAACAGTGGTTTCAGGTCGCGATAGAAGCGAATCTCTTTCTCGTAGAGGCCCATAGTCTGGGCCATGATTCGATTCTTCAAAGGCGTTGGTATTTTCAACACCATTGAGGTCGGTGCCGTCACCTGATCATCTGAATACTGCAAATTTAGAATAGCAACTTCGCCATTGAATCCAGCTTCTGTACCAATAACATTCAGATCGAGATCCTGCACAAATTCTTCGCCGATGATTCCAGCCTCCCTTAAGGATATTGTTAGCCAATCAGCGTTAATTTCTTCAAGACTAAATGGCACTTTGGCATGCGTCAGAATTTCCGGTACGCTCATACAATATTCTATCTGTTGAAAGTGACTGTTCAGAGCTTGATGTTTCGTTGGCCCTTATACATTGATAATGCCAAAGTTTGAGTTAATAGCAATGGACGTAGGTTTTACCAGATACTCAATGCTTAAGAACCAACGACTTGCCGAGTGGGTGCTATACATGAGATATGCTCACCACAATAAAGCTAAGGCGAGGGAATTTTGCAGAAACGACAAAACCTAGTCTTCAGAAGATAAATGACAATGTTCGCCAAAATAATTCTCGACCACGTCGAACCGTAACAAACGCCGCTTAATCTTGCGATGGCTATTCGAGCCCCAGGGGAAACCTCCCGGTAAAAGCGCTGGTAAAGACGCAGCGTCGAGGAGAGTTTCGCGCCGCCTGCCATGAAGTACGTTCCTACCAACTCATGAGCAGCACCTCAAAGCGCGTTACCTGACGAGCCTGCTGGCTGCCAAAGTGAGCTATGACAAGGCAGCGTTTGTAGAAGATTACCGCTGGGAGTTGGTCCGGTTCATATCGAACCCGGTACTACCGTGTGCCACCCCGCAATCATTAGCTCCATGGAAAGACATGATCGAGCCGCTCTATGCCTTGCTTGAAGCTAACGACTGCTGGTCGTTATTTGAAAAACAAACTTCTGAACCGATGTGAAACCCTGAGGTCTCTAAGTCGCCCGGAACGACACGCCAGATTGGCGCAGGCAGTTCTTTTTTCAAACGTGGTGTTCTAAGTGAGATGGCGCGATATCAGGATAGCGCTAGCTGATAAAACAATTAGGCGGCTTTCCATCTGAAAGCCACCGAGGCAACCCTCTCGACCTCCCGCTTGACCCAGCTAGGAAATTAGTTACAGATTTCACAATGACACTGCTGATAATTTGTAATATAACTGACAAGCACATCCACAACTGTGTGTAATACCCAGGGGGCGTTAACGTCAAAAAAAGCATCATGAAAGCAAAACTGGCAAAGAACGATCCCGTTCTCATTACGCAATTACACCTAACCGATGGCTCCCTATTTGAAATGGCGAGCCCAGTGGGTTTCGTCTGCCTGTGGATGGACCTCGAACATCATTCCTACAGCGATGAAACTGCCGCTAATCTAATGCGCGCCGAAAGAGTTGGTACATCGGATATTGTTGCCAGACCCGCTAAGGGCGAATTCATGCGTATGAGTAGGTTACTGGGTGCAAGCGAATATATAGAAACCGCCAATAAAGAAACCTTCATCATCGCCCAGTTGGAAGAACCAAGCGCTTTAGACGAAGCGGAGGCAATGTGTTCGTTCGAAGGCATCGACGGGTTGATGCTTGGACCTGCGGCAAGCGAGACGATTGCCGTGGCTGCAACAAACACTGGCAAGTTGAACTTCATTTATCTATCTAAATATTCTACAGAACACGAGGACAACAAATTGTTTGAATCAATGGACAAAGCCCCCTCCGACCCAATCATGGGGATTACTGAGCTTTACAACAAAGACACAAGAGCAGACAAAATCAACCTTTCAATGGGTGTATTTAAAGACGAACAGGGCAGCACCCCTTTGCTCGATTCTGTCAAGAAAGCTGAAGCCATAATCTATGCAGAGGA
>JBLHQQ010000077.1:0-9868 GCA_047625245.1 Candidatus Azotimanducaceae bacterium | reverse complement strand
AACCATGAAGCGCGTTCGGCAGTTGCCGGTCGATGTGGTCCATGGGGGTCACGAGCCCAGCTTCGGTCGAGAGCGAATGCATGAGCTCGTGGATGCTTACTTACAGTGGCGTGACAGCTAACCTTCTAAGGCGCGCCGAGGTAATCCATCTTGCCCAACACAACCCCGTTATGGCGCAGAATGTTGTAAGCCGTCCAGTTTCATCGGACCCGATGCTAGCGGCAGTTCAATAATCTAGGCTTCTGCTCCCTCAAAATCAGCTTCTTTAAACTGACTGAGAAACTTGATTGTGTTTTCTACTCGAGCAATCAACTCGGCAAAGGTTTCTTCTGTGTCTTCAACCACCCGTATTTCTGTGCCGGTCAGTTGTCCGCAGCCACACCGTGCTGAATCGCAAGCGATCTGAACCAGACGTTTGAGGGGAAACATGTTTGGAGCCAAGCGTCCGTTAACCAGCACATCAGGATCGATGCCCTGTTCTTCCGCATGGGCGGCAGCTTTGGTCAGAATGTTGTGCAGACTGTTGAGAGAGTGGGTAAAGGTGGGTACTGCAATGGGGTATAACGACATCGATGGTTCCTTGTGAAAATTTGGCCATCTCTGTTGATGAATCAGCATTAGCAGACATCTACGGCGAGGGAGAGTATCAGCTAAACAAGGCCTAGATAGCCGATTACCGCAAATAGATGCCTGGGTGGATCGGGCGAAGTACCTAGCGGGTATCATGAATCGGGTCGACGGAGTGCAAACCAACCCGCCCACACCTCACACCAATATCTTTCAGCTGTACCTTCAAGTGGGGCTTCAAGGAGATCTAGAGATTCTCCAGACAAGGCACGATGAGCTTTGATGAGTCTGCTCTGCAGGACTTTCTGGCTAAGCTCGTGGGATAAGAGCTTCTCTAAAACACAGGGTCTGGCCAAATCGGACGTCTTAGTGGCCAAAATTGCCCTTGATTAGCATCAATCCCTTGCTAGGATGTGGACTTCGAATTAATTAGAGCCGGTGGGGGAAGCATGAGCGTTCAATACGTAGAGCAGGATGACGTCAAAAGAAAAGCACTAACAGCCAGAATGATGGAGGGTGACCTAACAGTCTTAAATTCAGAGGTGGTTGAAGCGTTTAAAATCGATCCCCATTTCAACGTCAACGATATCCCCCTTGATGATCTTGACCCTTCCCACCCAGCACTATTTTCCAATGACACATTGTGGGAACACTTTGCCCGTCTGCGTAAAGAAGACCCCGTGCATTACCATAAAAACAGCATCGGTGGCGCCTACTGGTCAGTGACCCGGTACGAAGACATCATGGAAGTCGATAAGCGCCACGACGTCTTTTCTTCAGAGCAGCGCTTAGGTGGCATTACGCTTGGCGGCCAGCCTCGTGAAGAAGACGATGCATTTTCTTTACCGATGTTTATTCAAGCAGATCCACCCAAGCATGACGAACAGCGTAAAGTTGTTGCGCCTCTGTTTATGCCCAAGCAGTTGGCAGAGCTTGAGCCACTGATCCGCGAAAGAATTGGCTTGATCTTGGACGAGTTGCCTGTCGATGAAGAATTTAACTGGGTGGAGAAGGTCTCTGTTGAATTGACAGGTCAGATGCTTGCGACCTTATTTGATATTCCCCAGGAAGATCGTTTAAAGCTGATCTACTGGTCAGACACAGTGCAGCAGTTGGGTGACCCTGAGAAATTTGAAACCCCTGAAGAAGGCTTTCAAGTGCTGTTTGAATGTTTGGCTTATTTCACCGAGTACTACGAAAAACGTAAGAAAGAGCCAGCAAAGTTCGACCTGATCTCAATGATGGCGCACAACCCATCCACCAACAATATGTCTCCCCAGGAGTTGCTTGGCAACATCATTCTGCTGATCGTTGGCGGTAATGATACAACCCGTAATTCTATCTCCGGTGGCGTTCTGGCATTAAACGAGAACCCCAGTGAGTATGAAAAACTGCTGCAAAATCCTGGTCTGATTCCAAAGATGGTGCCAGAGATTATTCGTTGGCAAACACCTTTGGCCCATATGGCTCGTACCGCGTTGGAAGATACGGAACTGGGTGGCAAGCAGATCAAGAAAGGTGACCGGGTTGTGATGTGGTACATCTCTGGCAACCGTGATGAAAATTACATTGAGAATGCTGACAAGTTCATCATCGATCGGCCTAATCCTCGAGCTCACACCGCGTTTGGTTATGGTATCCACCGTTGTGTCGGTAATCGCCTTGCAGAAATGCAGCTTCGCGTTATGTGGGAAGAGATCAACAAGCGTTTCTCTAAAGTAGAAGTGACTGGCGAACCTGAGCTCGTTAACTCTAACTTTGTGCACGGCATTAAAGAGTTGCCCGTGACCTTGCGTCAGTAAGCAGCAGGTTGTTAATTTAAGGGCGCCGATTGGCGCCCTTTTTATTGGTGCTCCTTTTACTAACATCTCTTTTTAAACGAAGGTGATTATGAAATCTCTCGAAGACCTAAAACTTAAACTCCGCAAGTTCGCGGGAGATCGTGACTGGGATCAATTCCATTCGCCGAAGAACATTGCCATGGCTCTGAGTGTTGAAGTGTCAGAGTTGCTGGAGCACTTTCAGTGGCTCACAGAAGATGAATCCAAGCACTTGGATGCAGCAGCGTTGGCAGAGGTTGCCGACGAAATTGCTGACGTGCAGAACTACCTGGTGCGATTGGCAGACAAGCTCGGTATCGACATTCTCGATGCCGCTGCTGTTAAGTTTGTCAAAAACGAGGCGAAGTATCCTGCTGATCTGGTCAGGGGCAGTTCTAAAAAATACTCGGAATATAAGCAGATCAAAAAAGATGCTTCTCTTGATGTAAAGCCCGATTCAAAACCCGATGCCTAACCCAATCTGAACTCAAAGCAGAGCTAATTACCGACGGCCATCCTTGCTGCCAGAAGCAAAAAGTCGCAAAGTACTCGAACAATAAAAAGAAGACAACCCAAGAACATTCTAAATCTGATTTTTGCAATTTTTCTGCCGCCCATTGGGCTTTCTTGCAGGTCGGCATGGCCAGCACTTCTTCATTAATATCATTTTGACGGTTTTGGGTGTGTTGCCTGGTGTTCTGCACGCGCTGTGGTTGGTCGTCACAAAACGCAGCGGTGCCTAAGCGCCTTCTAGCCGAACTTTGCCTAGTCAGAGCCTGAAAAGACCTGTTCCAAATGCGTGACTAATGCCCTGACCCGAGTCGACAAGTGGCGACGGTGAGGGTAAAGCGCATATACGCCCATCTCGGGCGGCTCAAACGTTTCAAATAACGCGATCAACGCGCCATTCTTTAAATCCTGATCAATGACATACATCGGGCACATGGCAATGCCGAGTCCGGCAACTGCCATCTGTCGGGTTGCTTCTGGAGTATTGGCGCTAAATGGACCGGCTACCTCCACACGTACGGTCTCAGCATCGATTGAAAAGGGCCAGTGATGGGCATCTTCAAAATTGGTGTCGATCAAACATGGGTAGCCGTTTAGCTCTAACGGATTATCTGGGGCGCCATGTCGACTTAGAAATTCGGGCGCAGCGCACACAACTTTACGCATGGGAGCAAGGTGCCGTGCTATTAAGCTTGAATCGTTAAGTCGACCGATCCTGATCGCAAGATCAATACCCTCGTCAATCAATGACACCTTTCGGTTGGAAAGTGAAAGCTCCACCCGGATATCTGGATACAGGCTGAGAAAGCTTGCCAGAATTGGCAGCAGATTCTGTTCGCCAAAAGTGGTCGGGGCCGTCATGCGGATACGGCCCTTTGGCGCGTCGTGCGCGCGGTGTACTGAGGATTCCAATTCATCAAACTGATCGAGAAGGTCCTGACACTGGTCCAGGTAAGCCTGACCCGTGTCCGTTAAGGCGACGGAGCGGGTTGTACGGTCAAAAAGTAAAACCTTCAACTGGGTTTCCAATTGTCGGACTGCCTTGCTCACTGTCTGCACCGGTTTGCCCAAAACCTCGGCAGCGCCGGTAAAAGAGCCGTGTCTGGCGACCTCCTGGAACACTCGCATGCTGTCTATTCGATCCATGCTGACCTCTATTATCATCAATATGGTGATAATTATTCACCAAAATGGATATTTATCAATCTAAATGGTTCTAATAGAGTGTGTTCATTGAGTGGCTAGGCCGCTTTCAGTTTAAGACCGATGTAATCAACTTTTTAATCAGCTGTTTAATGACACTAAGGAATACCCATGAAAATTTATGACTTTGAACTCTCCGGACATGCTCACAGAGCCAGACTAATGGCCAGCCTGCTCAATTTGCCTGCTGAAATTGTCGAGGTGGACCTTCGCATCGGTGCTCACAAACGACCTGAATATCTGGCGATCAACCCGTTTGGTCAGGTGCCTGCATTAACAGATGGTGATGTGACGCTCTTTGACTCCAACGCAATCATAGTTTATCTCGCGAGCCAATATGACGCAGATCGAAGCTGGTATCCGACGGACGTCGAAGCCGTTGCAGAGGTGCAGACCTGGTTATCAAAAGCCAGTCGAGAACTGGCTGCTGGACCTGCAGCTGCACGATTGGTCACCGTATTTGGTGCTGGACTCGACCATGAAGAAGTGATCGGTCGCGCTCACGACCTATTGACGGTCATGAATAACCATCTAACCGGGCGCGAATATTTTGTCGGCGATAAGCCAACGGTTGCAGATGTGGCGATGTACACCTACACCGCTCATGCGCCCGAAGGTGGGGTTGACCTGACGCGTTATGAGGCGATCACTGGTTGGTTAGCGCGAATTGAAGCGTTGCCAGGTTTTGTTCCGATGGTTGTGACTGAGACCGAAGCCAAAGCAGCGCTCTCGTCTATCGAACTCGAGTCCGCGACTGCCTGAATTGCGCTACAGAGCTGGTGTTGCCAGCTCTGTATTCCACTATTCTAGGCGCTGATTCTCGAGATGCTGCAGCACTTTCCAGCACTTTCCAGCACGCTCATTCATAAACGAGGTCATCATGGCATCCGAGACGGCAATCCGCTCTCCCTTCCACGTCGGAGAACAAACAGTGCAACTACGAGCTGGCGTGCGAGATCAGGCAGAGGCGATCGGGCTTCGAACGATTCGGCCCTTTATGCCAGAACAGCATCAAGCGTTTTATCAGTCGTTACCCTATTTGTTGGTCGGTCACGTCGATAAAGAGGGCCAACCCTGGGCGTCGTGGTTGTCTCAACGGGCAAGTAGTACGGATTCTCCTGTCATGGATGTTCAAGATGATCGAAGTTTTGATCTGGCCTTGAACGCCATACATCCTGGAGATCCATTACGCGGATCACTCAAAGGCGAAACCGCGGTTGGTTTGCTGGGGATTGATCTCTCTAATCGGCGCCGAAACCGAATGTCGGCTGTACTGAATATCAAGCCAAGTAACGATGGTGGCCGAGTGAGTGCCTCGGTGCGACAGGCCTTTGGTAACTGCCCCCAGTACATTCAGACTCGACAAGTCCAGACGCGTCCAAACTGGTCGATGAATGATTCAACCACAGAGTCCTTTTCTAACTTCTCGCTAGAGGACAGAAGCTGGATTGAACAGAGCGATGCCTTCTTTGTTGCCAGCTATTTTGAAGACGGTACGACTGGCCCGGAGACCGGTGCGGATGTTTCCCATCGAGGCGGGCAACCGGGTTTTGTACGAGTAGATGATGAGCTCACTCTGACGATTCCTGATTTCTCTGGCAATAATCACTTCAACACTTTTGGCAACATCCACAGTACCGGCAAAGCAGGTTTGTTGTTTGTCGACTTTGATAGCGGTGATCTACTCATGTTAACGGGCACCGCAGAAATCCTCTGGGATTCTGAAGAGCAAAAGCATTTTGAAGGCGCAGAACGTTTATGGCGCTTCAGTCTTAAACAGGGTGTCCGACTTAAAAAAGCCTTGGGTATTGAATTTTTGTTCCAAAAGTTTTCACCCAATAGTTTGCTCAGCGGCACCTGGGAGAAGGCGGCTTCCGCCAGAGCGGCTGAACAGCAGCGACAACAATGGTTGCCTTATCGTGTTGATAGCATCACTGACGAAGGCGGCAGCGTAAAATCTTTTGAATTGGTACCGCCTGCTGGTTTCGAGCCCAAGTTTGAGGCAGGCCAGTTCCTCACCATCAATGTCGAGATTGCAGGGCAAGCCCACGTTAGGACTTATACTGTCTCCAGCGCGCCAAGCGACAAGCGGCTGAGGCTTTCGATTAAACGTGATGGTGCGGTATCGATTTACCTGCATAATCAACTAATGGCCAACATGACCATTAAGGCGCGACCTCCCTCAGGCGGGTTTGTTCTCAACCATGATAAGCCGGCGGTATTTGTTGCCGCAGGCATTGGCATTACGCCAATGATGTCGATGATCAGAGAAGGGTTCTTTCGCTCGATCAAGTATCGGGTAGAGCAGCCCATGGTGCTGTTTTATCAGGTACGAGATGAGACCCAGCTGGTTTTTCAGGATGAGCTAAAGGAACTTCAATCTTTAATGGGCGAATCCCTTCGGGTCGTCAAAGTATTCTCTGGTGAGTCTGCGTTGACGAATGTTGAAGCTGACCATCAGGGTTATCTCAATCGTTTGATACTTCGTACCGAATTAGCACTGGACGACTATCAGTTTTATCTGTGCGGCCCCGCTGGGTTTATGCAAGGGGCCTACAATGAGATTCGAGCCTTAGGAGTTGTGGATACGAGTATCAGCGCCGAAGCATTTGGGCCAGCTTCCCTTACGCGAGATGTTGTTGAGCAAAAAGCAGTAGTGGTAGAGACGGCAGAATCTGCAGTGGTTGAATTTGTTCCGTCGTCAGTCGAGCAAGGTTGGTCACCGAAAGAGGGTACGCTATTAGATTTTGCAGAAGCCCACGGGCTGGCACCGGCTTCTGGCTGCCGTGCCGGGCACTGTGGCAGTTGTGCAACCAGAGTATTGTCGGGAGAGGTGGTTTATAGCCAACCTACCACCTATCCGGTGGAACAGGGCGAAGCATTATTGTGTTGTGCGATGCCGGCAAAAGGCATGGAGCAAGAAACCTTAAGACTTGATTTGTAGCTGCGCGCCAGACTTCGACGAACCCGATGGGATTGGCGCATCTACAACTTGGGAAGGTCATTGTCGGCGGAAGAAGCCGAGAATCGTGAAGACGAAACGGTCGAAGATATTCGAGCCATCATCAAAATAGCTGAAGGGTCAAAGTAGTGTCAAAGCGGCAGTGCGAGACGGTAAGACAACCCTTGATCGGCACAATATTATTCGCGCCGTTACCTGGAGTAAGCAGCATGATTTTGTTGCCTCGACCATTGTAGGTGCGACCCGTGCCGATCAGTTGCTAGATAACGAGGTGATGAAAAAAATCAACAGGGTGTCCAAGACCTATATGTATCCCATGGGATAGGTTAAGGCCTAAAAAGCGGACTACTGGCAATCATCGCAATTCCTCGCGCCAGAGGTGCAATTAAAGCTGGCGCCTTGCAATATCCTAAATACTTGCCGCTCTGAATGGGCCGAACCGGTTGTCTTGCCTTTAGTGTATTTATGAAACGAATCTCTGTGCAAACCCTGATCTTCCGTTAAGCCTCCGAGGATTCTCGATCGAAGTCCACTTTGCAGGCTGCCGTTGAAAAGGTCGAAACGCAAAATGGTATCAGGTAAGTCAAGCCGACCTTGAGCCAACTCACGCCAATAAATCCAGCGGTAATTGGCCCCCACTGATTGATCAAACAAAGTACGGTGCCGACAATTAAACCAGCGATAAGGCCGCGTTTGATCGTCGCGGGCTGCGTGGCCGCTTGCTGTAAGGTCAGGTTCATTGTTGTGGGCTCTTGATTACATGCGTTAATTAGACGCCTGTGGTGGGAATTTGTTACAGGGGTTAAACGAGAGTTGTCGGGACAATATCCTACATTATCAACGGGTTCATTGTGCTAGCTTGCGCGGTTCAGTTGAGAATGTAGGATACCTTCGCCGATGCAGCTTACCCGACGTTTTGCTTGTTTCATTTCACTTTGTCTCATCGTTGTCACGGCCAATGCGGACGAAATCACTCTGGACCAGATTTTTGCCGCCTACGGAGCTACGTCGGTTGACGCAGTCTCCAAAGACGTGGAAGCGCTGCTCCGTTTATACAACAAACACAAGGGTCACAGGGCGATCGCCGTTGCTCTCACCGATCAGGGAGGCGTATCCGTTGGGCTGGGCTACAAGGCTCAGTCTGAACTTGCAGCAAGCATCACTGCTCGCAACAAATGCGAACAATGGATGAAAGAAGGCGAGGAAACGGGTATTTGCGAGATCGTGGTATTGGGCGATGACATTATCGAACCGGGCAGCAAAATGATCGAGGGTCTCGATGACAACACGCCAGCGATGGCGTGGCGGGTGGACGGCCCAAACAGCACGTTGTACTTGTTGGGTACCATCCACATGCTAAAATCGACAATACTGCCGTTGCCAAAAGTGTTTGATCAATTTTTTGTCACGGCGGATCAGCTTGCTCTCGAAGTGAATCCCATCATGGCAACGGACCCTCTGTTTCAAGCAAATGTGAGGGCGATGATCGCGTCAGACGCAAAAACTCTCAAAAAACAGTTTGACCGAAACGCCAAGAAAGTCGTGCGTGGCTATGCCAAAGATCAAGGAGTACCCGTGGAACTAGCCTACAGCGTGAGTCCTGTCGTCTCCGCGTTACAAGTGACTCAGATAAAGTCCGCTGCAATTGGCTACACCCAGGACACCGGTGTTGAGATGCACTACGCTCGACAAGCGAGTGTCTTCGGCAAAGTGGTGATAGAAATGGAAGATGCCATAGAGGTCATGTCGATCCTATTTGATCATCCCATCGAGACCCAAATAAAAATGTTCGTTGGCGCTATCGAGTACCAGGATGAGATCCCTGAAGGACTGCAGCGACTGGTGAAAAGTTGGTTGCAGGGTGATGTTAGCCAAGTTTATGAGCAAACCGTCGCAGACATGGTGCTAGAGCCCGAACTCGCGATTCTCAAAACTCGCTTGCTGGATGAACGCAACCAACAGTGGATGATCAAGCTTGAAGAGTTTCTTAAGGGTGAAGAAAGTACCGTAGTCATGGTCGGCGCCGCCCACTTTGGCGGTCAAAAAGGGCTTCTTGCGCTGCTAAAGGCAAGAGGGTTCGATCCGGTCCAGTATGGGCGAGGTGGTGAAACACTTGGGTCACCAGCTGATTAGAGCGGTTTGGTGCTTTTTGGCGCTGGATTGTCTGTAGGAATTTGACTATAAAGCCGTTCTGAAAAAATCACGCATTTCTCTATGCCCAGGAGCGCGGTAAAGGCTGGCAGTTCGCCGATGCTGTATTTGTCGAATGGTTTAGCCTCCATGGTGGCTAAAGCCAGGACGTCACCGATCCAGAAGTTCTGCGATGTATTGCGCAGCAGCTAGATCTTAATCCGACTGAACTGGTAACAGCCTATGAGGCTGGAACCTATGCAGACAAGCGATTTGGTTGAGGTTCAGGCTGGCAAGTAAGTCAGGGTTCGTCAATCTCTGTCAAAAAAAGCCCCGAATAATCTGGGCTTTTTTGTTAGCTCTACTTCTAGTTAAAGGTTGGTGGGAATATAACTTGTAACTTACGAGCCGCAACTTTACAGGCAGTGAGTTCAGCAGAGTTTAAAGGGGCAATCACAGTAGAGAAGCCGGGCTCAATTGCACTTGACGAGACGATCAGTTCACATGAAGGGCCATCAGCACTGTTTTGGAAGCGATAACTTTTGTTTTTTCGCAGCCACTCATATATGAAAATTCGAGGCGATCTTTGCTCATGTAAAAATTTTATACTTCTTCTATTCTCGCCGAAGGGACGAGTTTACTACTACCAACCCCGACCCTAGATCCGCCATTCACT